>CAKPLV010000102.1 GCA_934167735.1 uncultured Clostridia bacterium
AATTACAAGCATTAATAAATGAACGAAAGAAATTATATTACACAAGAGATAAACTGCCTGAAAATCAAAATAAAGAGAAAATACTAAAGGATATTATAACAATAGGAGAAAAAATTACAAAAGTTAGAAGAAAGATTAAGTTATGTGACAATATAGAAAAACAAAGTTTGGAAAAATTAGAGCAAATAAAAACTTTTGAAGAAAAACAAAAACAGGAAAAGGAACAAAAGAAAAGCAAGAAAAAAGATAAAAAATATGAAAGATAATACTGGCACAGAAATGTGCCAGAAAAATTTTAATAAATAAAATAAAAAGTATTGCAAAAAGAACAAATGTTTGATACTATATATTGAAATAAAAATATTTATAAATTATTGAGAAAGAATGAATTTTATGATATAAATAAATATGAAAGTGAGAAGTGAAAAATATGAATTTTAATGATATAGTAGAATTAGAAAATTTAGAGTATCAGAATAGTGATGATTCATTAGTGATTTTAGGTGACGCAATAGATATATTAAAGAAAATAAAGAGCAATACTATTGATTTAATATTTGCTGATCCACCTTATAATATAGGTAAAGATTTTGGAAATAATAAAGATGTATGGAAATCAAAAGAAGAATATATAGAATGGTGTAAAAAATGGTTAGATGAATGCTATAGAGTATTAAAAGATAATGGGACATTTTATTTTATGACAGCAACACAACATATGCCATATTTAGATGTTTATGTTTCTGAAAAATACCATGTACTATCGCGTATAATATGGAGTTATGATAGTTCAGGAGTACAATCAAAAAAGAATTTTGGATCATTGTATGAACCTATATTAATGACAACAAAATCAATTAATAGCAAATATACTTTTAATTATGAAGATATATTAGTAGAAGCAAAAACAGGAGCAAAAAGAAAACTGATAGATTATAGAAAAACACCACCTCAACCGTATAATACAAAAAAAGTACCTGGTAATGTATGGAACTTTAATAGAGTAAGATTTTTAATGGATGAATATGAAAACCACCCAACCCAAAAGCCAGAAGAATTACTTGAAAGAATTATATTAGCATCTTCTAATCCAGGCGATATAGTGTTAGATCCATTTAGTGGAAGTTTTACTACATCTTGCGTAGCAGTAAAAAATAATAGAAATGCAATAGGAATTGAATTAAATGACGAATATTATAAGATAGGAATAAGAAGAACGAATATAGCGAATGAATATGATGGACAAGTATTAAAAAAAGAAAAAGTAAGAAAAACAAAAAATAAAAGTAAAAAAGATCATGAATTAGGAAAGGCTGTTAATATATGAGAAAGTTTATAGAAAAAATATTAAAGGAAGATTTTAAAGAAAATTACGAAAATATTTTTCAAAATTCTGAATTATTACAATATATTGATAAAAAAACAAATGCTATAACAGGAAATTCAAAGTCAAGAAAAAATTTAGGAAATATTTATGCTATATATGCTTTTTTATATTTTTATAGTGAGAAATTTTACAATAATCCACAGAAATATAAAAAATTTGAAGGATTTGAATACAATGATTTATGGCATTTTTGTAAAAAGCAATATGGTGGAGAAAAAATTCAAAATCATGCTTTAAATAACAGATTAAATACAGAGTTTGCAAATAAAGTTGCAAAAGATCCTGAAAAAATGTTATTAATAATAAATGGAAGCAAATATTTAATGCATATAGATTATATTTATGTAAACGGCATAGATATATCATTAAGTGTTTTAAAAATAATAAGAAAATATATAGAATTATTATATGAAAAAGATATGAAATTAATAAGTGATTTAGAAGATTTAATGCAAGAGAAAGATATAAATAAAAAAAAGAGTAAAATTGTTGACTTGTTAGATGAAAATTCAGAAGCAAGAATATTTGAAATAATTTCATTTGCCATTTTAAAATCATATTATAAAAATGAAAAGATTTATATTGGAAGAAGTATAGATAATATAAAAGAAGAATATCTAAAATTATATAAAACAGGTAGAACTAATGCTAATGATGGTGGAATTGATTTTGTAATGAAGCCATTAGGAAGATTTTTTCAAGTAACTGAGGTTGATAATTATGATAAATACTTATTAGATATGGACAAGGTCTTACATTTTCCAATTACGTTCGTAGTAAAAACTAATAAAAATAGAGAAACTATTGAAGAGGAATTAAAGCAATATATTTTACTAAAATCTGGTGGTATGGAAGCAATAATTAATAATTATAAAAATTCAATTGAAGAGATTATAACAATTAATGAACTAAAAATATGGTTAAATAAGCTATCATTAGATGATATAAATCTTATAATAAAAGATATAGATTTATACTATAGAATAGAAATGAATATGGAATTATTAGGAGATATTGATGAATAATAAATTAGGAAAACTTGAAAAAGTTAATTTAAGGGATATTTGGCCAAATGAAGAATATGATTTTTCTGTATGGTTGAGTAAAGAAGAAAATTTAAAAGAATTAAGCAATACGATTGGAATTGATATAGTATTAGAAGAAAGAGAATCAGCAGTTGGAAAATATAGTGTTGACATTTATGGAACAGAAGAAGGAACAGATAGAAAAATAGTAATAGAAAATCAGCTAGAAGATTCTAACCATGATCATTTAGGAAAGGTAATTACATATGCTTCTGGGAAAGATGCAAAAACTATTATTTGGATAGTTAAAAGAGCTAGAGATGAACATAGACAAGCTATAGAATGGTTAAATGCACATACAGACGAAGAAGTTGGTTTTTTCTTATTGGAGATTGAAGTTTGGAAGATAGGTGATTCTTTAGCTGCACCTAAATTTAATATAGTATCAAAACCAAATGATTGGGGAAAAACTCAAAAAGCAAGTAATGGACTTGGAAAAGCTCAAAAATTACAAGGAGAATTTTGGCAAGCTTTTGGAGAATATGGAGCAAGTAATGAAGAATATTCAAAAGAGTTTAATAAAAGAAAAGCTTTGCCACAACATTGGTATGATTTGCCTATGGGAAATTCTGAATATCATATTTCATTAACATGTGCAACACAAAGAAATGAAATAGGAATAGAAGTATATATAAACGATAATAAAACTATATATGATTTATTTTATAAAAACAAAGATGAAATAGAAGAAAATACAGGTTTAAAATATAAATGGCAGAGATTAGATAACAAAAAAGCTTCAAGAATAAAGGCTATAAAAAAATGTAATGTAAATAACCAAGAAGAGTGGGAAAAAGCATTTGAATGGTTTTGCAGTGAAGCTTTAATTGTAAAGAAAGAATTTAATAAAATTTATAATAAATAACAAAAGAAAAGCAAAATATATGGTGAATTTTAACCTGTATTTTGTTTTTTATATTTCATAAGGAGGAATTTAAGATGCAAAAGTTGATAGATAAATATAATGCAAAATGTGCAATAAAAAGTACATGTGCAAATATTATCTGGAAAATGGGAATAATATTAAATTCAATAATATATTGCATAAATGTAATTGGTTTAAAAAGGAATAATTATATCTTATTATATTTTATTATAATTATTATTTTATTTTTTGTAAGTCAAATAGTTTTTGTTGTTGATATAGGTAAAAAAATAGGAGTAAAGAGATCTTCAAAATTTCTTATTAGTTTAAAATATATAAGAAGTGTATATAAAAAAATTGAAGAATTTCAAAATCAATGGATTATTAAGTATTGTAAATATAATAAGATAAATACAATTAATAAGATACAGATTATATTTCAAGAGATTAAGAGTAAAAGAGAAAAGAGTGAAATTAAGTATTTGAATCCAATAATTATTGGAACATTATTTTTAACAATATGGGAAATAACAATTGAGAAATTAACAGTTAATATAGGATTTTGGAATATGTTACCAATAGCAGTTATTTCTATAATTGGTCTTTCAGTTGGAATTGGCTGGATATCAAAAGAAATTATTGAAGATAAAAAAATATTCAATCAGTTTCAAGAGTATTGTGGAAATCAGAGACTAGAAGAACTATTAATAGAAGTAGCTTTAAAATGTAAAAAGTAGTAGAGGGAGATAATAGAATATGGAAAAAAAAGATTTAGAAAAAATTTACAATTTATTAAATGGAACATATAAAGCAATACAAAAACAAAGTGAGAGATTTATTGGAAGGAATGACATTTGTCAATATAATGAATTAATAGATAAAATATACCAAATTACAAATGATGAATTTGTAACTATGTATAAAATAAAAGAATCAGAATATCATGGTGATAATTATTGTCTAAAAG
>CAKPLV010000103.1 GCA_934167735.1 uncultured Clostridia bacterium
AAGTTTATATCACGTTTGCAAGCTTTTTCTAATTCTCTACTGGAGTATATTTTGTTCATATCTCCATATATTAATATCCTAAAAAATATTTAAGATATAGAGAATTATGTACGATAAAATATAAGCTAAAAAATAGCAGAAAGGTTTTGGGAAAATGAATAAGAAGAAAAAAATCAGTATAACTATTATTTCAGTTATACTTATAATGATTGTTGGAGTAGTAGGGAAGAATTCCGACAATAAAGAAAATAATGTCTATAAGGGGACATCAAATACAGTTAACATACAAATAGATACTGAAAAAATAGCAGAACAAAAGGCTGCAGAAGAACAAATAAAGTTAGATGAAGAAGCTGCAAAAAAGGCTGAAGAACTTAAGAAAGCAGAAGAAGCTAAAGCAGAGCAAGAAAGAATTGAAGCTGAAAAAGCCCAACAAGCGAGAATTGAAGCTGAAAAGGCTGAACAAGCTAGGATTGAGGAAGCTAATAGGCTTGAAGCAGAAAGGATTCAAAGAGAAGCTGAAAGAATAGCTGAAGAGCAAAGACAAGCAGAAATTGCTGCAAATAATAATTTTTATGTAACTGATGGAGTTGCAGATCATGATCATAGTACTGGATATGATAGTCCGTATAGTGATCCAAATGAGCCAGTTATTACAGAAGAGTATGGTTATGTAGCAAGTGGCAATAGTTATATACATAAAAATCCTAATTGTAAATTCATTAGAGGCCTAAGTGTTACTCAAGTACCAGTAAGTTCATCTGGAAAAGCAAGTTGTAATTGTTGGTATTATTAATAGTTAATTTTTTTCTTCAGGTGTAAATGACAATACAAGTGAACCTATATAAGCTCAAGAAAAATTAGAATCTGTATAAGCTGAAATTACAAGCAGTGAAAGTGAAAAAGGTTTTTTGGAGGCTAGCATAAATGGGTTAACAGAATCAAATAATAAACTTAAGTATATGCGATAAAGTGAATAGTGGTATATATGGTAATAAATTAAAATATATATAAATATTTATGTGATTTCTATGGTTTATAAGACTAATGAATTTAATTGAAAGGAAGAATTGATGGTGAATAATAGCATTGTGTTTAATGATCAATTAAATTTTGATCCAGATTTATCAGAACCAGTATTTAAGAGTATTTTTGAGCAATATGAAAAAGTTATTATTGAAAGTCTAATTACGTCTTTTGGATTAGATTTTATATTAAAAGATAAATATGGTGGAGATGTAGACACTATTCATAATGTGCGTCAGATTGGTAGAGACAAGGAAATGGTTTACAAGAATAAAAGTAATGAAAAAGATTATGAAAATTGTGGAGAATATAATTCAAGAGAATATCATAGCCATAAAAAATATGTTGAAAAAAATCGTGAAGTTAGTAGGCAAAAGAAAAATGGAACTTTAATAGATGCTTATACAGGTGAAAAAATTGAGAGTAATGGGAAAAGTGATCTTGACCATGTAATTTCAGCAAATGAAATTCATAATGATCCTGGAAGAGTTTTATCAGGTTTAAAGGGTGTGGATTTAGCAAATTGTGAAGAAAACTTAAAGGCTACAAATCCTAGGACTAACAGAACTAAAAAAGCTAATACAATGGATGAATTTCATGAAAAATATAAAAATGAATATACAGAAGAACAATTAGAAAATATGAAAAATATTGATTTAAAAGCTAGAAAATCTTATGAAGCAAAATTAGCAAAAAAGTATTATACAAGTCCTACATTTGTCAAGGATATGTCTAGTGCAGCTGCAAAAGTAGGTGTAGGGATGGGAGTACGTCAGGCAATGGGATTTGTTTTTACTGAAATTTGGTTTGAAGTTAAGGATGAATTTGTAAAATCAGAACAAAATGCAAAATTCAATTTAGAAGATTTATTAAATAAAATTTCCAATGGAATAAAAAAAGGTGTTGAAAATTCAAAAGCAAAATATAAAGATTTATTTGATAAATTTTTAGAAGGAATATCTGCGGGATTTTTATCTAGTATCACCACAACATTATGTAATATATTTTTCACTACAGCAAAAAATACAGTGAAAATAATTAGACAGTCTTATGCATCATTAGTAAAAGCAGCTGAGGTACTTTTTATCAATCCTGACAATTATACATTTGGACAAAGAATAAATGAGGTAACAAAAATTATTTCTACAGGAGCCAGCGTTGTTGTTGGAGTAATAGCAAGTGAAGCTATTAGCAAAACACCAATAGGAACAATACCGGTAGTTGGAGAAATAGTTGAAACATTTTGTGGAACACTTGTTACAGGGATTATGAGTTGTACATTATTGTATTTACTTGATAGAAATGAAAAAATAAATAAACTTATTAAAACATTAGATAATATGCATACTATTGAAACAGAAATTAATTATTATCGTCAACAGGCAATATATTTTGAAGAATATGCAGCTAAACTTATGAATATTGAAATAGACTCATTTAAGAAAGAAGTTGATTTGTATAATAATATTACATTAGATATTGAAAATGCAAATTCTTATGAAGAAGTTAATCTTTTATTAAAGGAAGCTTATAAAAGAATTAATATTGAAATACCGTGGGAAGGATATGGCGATTTTGATAGCTTTATGAAGAATAAAAAAGTCAAATTGGTATTTGAATAATGTTTCAATGTGATAGATGCGGAATTTGCTGTAGAAATTTAAAAAAATCTAATTTATATAAAGATCTTGATAGGGGAGATGGAGTATGTAGATATTTAGAAAATAATTTATGCACAATATATGATACACGTCCAATTCTATGTAGAATAGATGAAAGTTATAAAATATATTTTCAAAAAATTATGAATAAGGAAGATTATTATAAGCTTAATTATGAGGCTTGTAAAATATTGAAAAGAAATAAGGAGAAATAAATTATGCCATTACCATTAATTTTAGGTGGATTAGCAGCTATTGCAGGGGCTGCAGGAGTAGGAGCTGGAATTAAGGGAGGAGCAAAAATGAAAAAGGCTAACGATACAATGAAGTTAGCTGATGAACAACATAAGAAAAATATAGCTGGTTTTGAGATGCAAAATAAAAAAACAAATACGGATATGGATAAATTAGGAACATATGAATTGGATATTTTAAATAGTTTTGAAAAGTTTTCAGATTTAATTGAGAAAATTCAAAATAGACCTGAATTTAAAGCATATAGTAAGGAGGGTATTACAATACCTGAGTACAATGCTGAAAATTTAAAAGAGGTTTCTATAGGAGCTGGAGTTTTACTTGGAGGAATAGGTGGAGCAGCAATGGGAACTGCTGGTGGATTTGCTGCCGCAGGAGCAACTACATCTGCAGTAATGGCACTTGGAACAGCATCAACAGGGACAGCAATAGCATCATTAAGTGGAGCAGCAGCAACAAATGCTACTCTTGCAGCATTAGGAGGAGGTGCAATAGCAGCAGGAGGTGGGGGAATAGCTTTAGGAACAACAATACTTGGAGCTGCTACTTTAGGTGTAGGATTACTTGTAGGTGGAATTATATTTAATGTAACAGGGACTTCTCTTTCAGATAAAGCTGATGAAGCAATGGAACAAATGAAAAAAGCAGAGAAGGAAATTAATAAAATATGTTCTTATATGAAAGAATTAAGTGAAGTTTCTATTATATATATGAATTCATTGACCAAAGTAAATAAAATCTATAAAAGGTATTTAAATAAATTGGAGGAAATAATCACTGTAGAAGGGAAAATAGACTGGAGTTATTTTAGTAAGGCAGAAAAAATAATGGTTGAAAATACTGTATTATTGGTAGGGTTATTATTTAATATGTGTAAAGTACAGTTAGTGTTAAAAGCTGAAAATGAAAGTGAATTAAATACAATTAATAAAAAGGATATTAGAAGGTCTATTAATGATGCAGATAGACTTTTAGAGGCAAAAGGTATTACAGTAATGTAATAATTTTATGGATAAAAGGAGTAATCTTCTAATAAAAATAACCAACTATTATTCCATGCTGACTTAGGATCTAAATACATTAGCAATTATTTAGAAGAATTATAGGCACTGTTGAAAGAATTGTGTAATATCAATTCTTTCAACAGTGCCGCACTTTTTAATATATAAAGAAATAAGAAAATATACCTAGCTTTTAAGAAGCGTAGGAAATAAATATTGGATTTCTTTTAATGGAATAGTATCAAAGGTATTTATATTATTTATGATATTTGGAATTGCTTTAATAATATTATCTTCTGGGTAATATTCATCTTCATATATTTTGAAATACTCACTTGGAGTAACAATTTGAAA
>CAKPLV010000104.1 GCA_934167735.1 uncultured Clostridia bacterium
GATATGCACATGCTTGTGATATAAGTGCATATTCATTAGTAGCTGTTGCAAGAATTGCAGATGAAATAGGACTTTTAAATGATGGTGCAAGTATTGTTTCTTACACATATTATGGATCAGAAAAAGTTATTAATGGATATAATGTAATGGGTGTAGCAAAATCTGCATTAGAATCAAGTATAAGATATCTTGCAAGTAATCTAGGAAAAAGAAAAATAAGAGTTAATGGAATTTCAGCAGGTCCAATAAAAACTCTTTCTGCAAAAGGAATAAAAGATTTTAACTCTATTTTAGATATTGTAGAAGAAAAATCTCCATTACATGAAAATGTAACACCAAAACAAGTTGGAGATGTAACAAGTTTCTTATTTAGTGATATGTCTTCATCAATTACAGGTGAAATTATACATGCTGACAATGGTTTTTCAATAATGGGATAAATAAAAAATCTCCTTATATTAAATGGAGATTTTTATTTTGACAAAATTTTATATAATTTTAGTCCACTAAGAGAAAAATTAACAACTTCACTAATAAAAATAGAAATTACATAACCACTAAATCCTAAAAAAGGAACAAACCAATAAATAAATGCTATACTTATAAAACAATCAATAATATTAATCAACATAACACTAACTTGTGCATCAAGACCTTTTAAAATACTGTCAATAACAATATCAAGATACATAACAATAATTAATGGAGATAAAATTCTTAAATATTTTCCAATTTCGAGTTTTTTATAAATTAATATTGAAAGTTTGTCAGAAAATATAAAAATAAAAAATGCTATTAAAACGGAAAATATGAAAGTTCCACTAAGTATGAAAATAGAAGTAGTTTTGATCTTTTTAAATTTCTTTTCAATATAAAATCTTGAGAATTCAGGAACAAGCAGGCTACTAAAACTTGTAACTAAAATCACAGGGAACATAATAATAGGCATTGCCATTCCATTAACAATACCATAGGCAATAAGTGAATTAGAAGAATTCATACCACTTTTTTGCAAACTAAAAGGAATAAGTAATTGTTTTAATGTTGACAGACCAGACTTCAAATATGAAGTTAAAGCTACAGGTACAGTAATACGAAGAATTCTTTTGTTATAAGAATCAAGATCTTTATATCTAGATTCAAGGTCTTTTCTTTTTTTATCTGTTTTATATAAGAAATATAGATAAATAAAAGAAAGAACTTCTGATATGACATCAGCTAAAATTAAAGCATAACAAGCATAATTTATTTCATTAGGCATAAAAGACTTTAATAGAAAGGCTGTACAAAGAATTTTAACAAATTCTTCAAAAAACTTTGCAATGGCATTTTTGTAAACACGTCTAACAGCTGTAAAATATCCATTTATAGCATAAGACATAGAAATAAAAGGCAATGCAATACAAATCAAATAAATAACATTTTTACTTATCTTATTATGCAAACATTTTAAAACTATAAAATCAGCACTAAGCCAAAAGATTATACTTGCACTAATTCCAAATGCTAAACTGAAAAGAATACATCTTTGTGCAGCTTTTTTTGCACCAATTTGATTATTACAGGCAAGTTCTTCTGATACAATTCTTGTAGATGAAATATTAATACCTGCTGAAGCAAGTGTTATTCCAAATAAATATACAGACATTACTAGTGAGAAAACACCAACAGATTCTGCACCTATTGTATTTGAAATGTATATATTAAAAAACATACTAATAAATTGCAAAATTACAGAGCTGAAAAGTAGAATTATAGTATTAAATATAAATATTTTTAATGTTTTCAATATTATTAATCCTTTCAAAATGTTGTTTAATAATATTAAAAATTAATTAAAAATATACTAAAAAGAAAGAGAAGATTTTTTTATCTTCCCTTTACTTATGTTTGATAACAATTTGTTTTTGAGTTTTGTAAGTATCTGTTGAAAGTAAATCTTTTGATACCATTTTCCCATTTTGATATAAGACTCTATATGTAGAACATTTATAACCATATTTTCCAGTTTGTTTAATTTGTTCAGTTCCTTCTGGCACAGATGAAGAATATTCATAAATTGTTTCATAATCATCTTTTTGTGTTGTTTCTACAACAATATCAACTTTATATTCATTTTCTTCACTAACACCATAGATTGAAACTGTTATAACACCAGAAACTACAGTTGCTGAAATCTTTATTGGATAACTACGAGAGTTCTGAAATTTAAAATCAACACTACCATATGAAACAGTTGCATCACAACCAATAGGTAAGTAATTAACAGTCATACTATGATTTTTTCTTTCTATTATATTCAAATTTGCTTTTAAAGCTGTATAATATAGGTTTGATGAAATTTGACAAATACCTCCACCAATACCATAATCAAGTTCACCATCAGAATATATAATAGCTTCTTTAAATCCATTTTTAGCAGTACGTTCACCAACAACTTTATTAAATGAAAATATTTCGCCAGGTTCTAAAACAATACCATCAATTTTGCTTGCTGCAATTTCCAAATTTGTTGCTCTATTAACATTTGTTGAATCATATTTTGTTGTGCTATATGCAATTCTATTTTTGAAAATATCTTCACCCAAATCTGCAACAGTTATTTCAGCATTTTTGTAAACAAGAGGAATTGTAATTTCATTTGATTCTGAAGAGTTTAAAATATTTTGGGCTTCTTCAACTGAAATTGCAAAATCAACACCCTTTTTTTCAACAGATATTGTATCTGGATTTTTTGAAACAGATGCATTTTGTGGTTCACAATATATATCTTCATGAATTTTATTCATATCAATTGCTTCTGGTTGTACTTTACTAACAGGTAAACTTATTTCTGAAGAACTATTTTCAATTGCAGAAATAATAAATTCTTTTGTTTTTTCTTTGTTTAACTGATTTCCTTCAGAACCTTTTGTTAAAATTAATTCATCATTACTAATGTAATATGATGGTTCAACAACTAAATCTGGTATTTCAACACTCATGTTTTCTATAATTTTATTTAATTGATCTGTATTATATGAAATAGGTAAATCAATATTGGTTTTCATGAAAAGTGCTGACAATATTTTTAAATTATTTGTTATGATATTTCCTGTTCTTCCAACAGCATAAGCTTTTTCAAGAGAAGATGATAAATCATAAGAAAAGTTTATTTCAGCAGGTAAAATTGTCGTTTCATATTCACCATATTTTACAGCTATTTCTTTTGAAAGTTTTTCTTCAAGAATTGGTTCAAGTTTGTTTCTTGCAGATTCCGAAGAAAGAGAAGATACAGATATTCCATCAATATAAACATTATTAATAATATTTTTACTTCCCATATTTAGTAATGAGAAAAATGTTGCTATAAAGATAAAACCTAATACTGCAGAAATTTTTATTATAATATTCCAATTAAACTTTTTTTCTTTTTTCTTACGCATATTGCGAGATCTTGTACGTCTTTTATCCATTGTAAAACTCCTTAATTTATTTCTAAAATTATTATATATTTTACCAATATAAAAGTCAATGTAAAAAATGTGAAATAAGAAAATTAAAAAAATACCTCAAAAAGCTTGCAATTATTGAAGAAAATGGGTATAATATAAAAAGAACATAAAACGCACAGAAGAGTAGGAGCAAATCCTACTCTTTAATATTGAAAAGGAGGGCTTATGTCAAAAATAGAAGAACAAGTAGAAAAACTGGTAAAAGACAAAATTGAGAATTTAGGGTATGACCTTTATGATGTAGAATATGTTAAAGAAGGTCCAAATTACTACTTAAGAATTTATATAGACAATAAAAAAGGAATAGACCTTAATGATTGTGAAAAAGTAAGTAATGAAATAAATGACTTACTAGACACATTAGACTGTATAAAAGAACAATATTTCTTAGAAGTTTCATCACCAGGAATAGAAAGAATACTTAGAAAAGATAAGCACTTAAAACAAAACATAGGAAAACAAGTAGAAATAAAATTATTCAAAAAAGATGAGAAAGGCAACAAAAATTACATAGGAAAACTAACAGACTTTGATTCAGAAAAAATAATAATAGACTCAAACAATGAAATAGAAAGAAAAAATATATCACAAATAAAAACAATATATGAATGGGGGAATTAAAAAATGAAAGCAATAGATAATAAAGAATTAATATTAGCTTTAGAAGAATTAGAAAAAGAAAAAGGAATTAAAAAAGAGGAGTTATTAGAATCAATAAAATCAGCATTAGTAACAGCATACAAAAGAAATTTTGATGCATTAGAAAATGTTGATGTGAAAATGGATGAACAAACAGG
>CAKPLV010000105.1 GCA_934167735.1 uncultured Clostridia bacterium
TTTTTCTTCTAAATGACTACTAATTAATCTTTCTTTTAAAAAGTTTAAACGATTAATTAATGAATTTTCTTCTAAATAAGTAATTGAATCATTAATATCTTTCAAAGGAAGTGCTAATTTTTTTGATAAGTCATTAAATTTAATTTCTTTATTGAATTTTGAAAGAAACACTAAATATAAATATACTTTTGTACTTGCACTAGTCATTTGTGGTAAGAATTCTGCAAAAAATATATCTGGTATTATTGTTTCAGAAAACAATAATGGTAATTCTGGTTGTTCAAGTTTCATTTTGTTGCCTCCGTAAATCATTTTGACAAATTATATATGTAAAAACGAATAAAATCAAGTCTAAAACAAAAAGATTAATTTAGAAAAAAATAGATAAAAATAGTAATTAAGGTGATAATATTTAATTTTCAAAATTTAATATTTTTTAAATAGATATAGTTTTGAGGATAATAAATATTTTAACAAATAAAATAGTACATAAATTAATGGTTCATTATTTATTCCAAAAATACTAAATAACAAAATAGGAAAACAAAATGAAATTAATATAAAAATCTTTAAATTAATATTTAAAACAAATAAATTTACGATAAAATATATAACAATAAAAATAATTAAATTGATAATAAGAGATGAATATGGGATGAAACCAAAAAGTTTATTTTTAAAAGTATAATTTTGAGGAATTATAAACAATATAAAAGTCTCCTTTCGTTATTTTTTGAAAAAGTTTTCCACATTTTGAGTAAAGGTTGTGGAAACACCACCTATAAACTCTTGTACAAAAGTATTAGATTTTATTAAAGCATTTATTGCACCAATATAAATAAATTTTATAATTAATTCATTAGAAGATGAATTAATTGAGAACAGAATTAATAAAACAATTGAAACAATTATTTGTATGAATAAAATGGAAAAAATATTTTTAATCCATGCTCTAAAAAACCAAGAAGTACTATTTAAAATAAGAGATAAAAATGCAAAAGGTGTTAGTAAAATAAAAATCTTTAAAGTAATGTATCTCAATGAATATGTGAAAACTAGATTTAATAAAGAAGCGGTTAATGTAGTTTTAATTAGACCATTAAGAGAAAATATATCAATAGAAGACGTATTAAAAGAAATTAAATTATTTAAACTTAAAATTAATTCTGAAAAACAAATATTTTTACCAAATAGATCTTCACCAATACTTCTAATTGCAAGTGAAATATAAGAAGTAATATCTAAAATCTGCTCTAGAAAGAAGTAAGAAAAATTACAGCAGATTCCGAAAATTAAACATTTAAAAATAAACTGAAAAGGTGATTCTACTTGATTATATATTAATTTTGAAAATAAATATCTTAATGAATAATACAAAATAAATCCTAAAAGTAGAGAATTTGCAATTAATAAAATACCATTTGAGGGCGAACTACCAAGTATTTTTGAAAAGATTGAATCTTTAATTATATCAGAATTTATAAAAGTTATATCATCTAAAATTGAATATAAATTATTATCTAGAGAAGAGAAAAGTGATTGAAAAATGGTGTTAATTGTTTCTATTATTACAGCAGGAATATTGGAATTTGTTTCCATAAAATCCTAACTAATTAAAGATTTTATAGCTGAAAGAATTAAGTCAACAGCCAAAATAAATGCATATGAAAATAAAGATCCTCGTATCAATTTTTTTCCAGTTCTAATTCGCTCCTCATCACCAAAACTGAATTTTTTCATTAATGCACCAGTACAAACAGCAACAGCTGCTGCAGGAGTTGATATTTTTATAATCCAACTCTCAATAGTTTCAAATGCATCATTGATTTTATTTACTAATTTTGGAGTAGAACCAAATCCAAAACATACATTATTTAATAAAAATAATAAAAATATAAAAATAATTAAACTATAAATAATTTTCTTCATAAAACCTCCGTTCTGAGAATAATTAAGCAATTCTCTAATTTTTTTTGAAATATGGAAACATTTTTAGTTTAGTTGGTGGTTGAATTTTATATCCATCAGAAAGAAATGACAAGCAAGAAAATGTTTCTAAAAATTGCGTAAAAAAATTTGTGTCATAAATAAAATCTTTCTGAATGTATGAATTTAAACTTTCTGTAATATTTGAATCTTTAGAAAGAAAAGAATTTGTTAAATAATTAAAATTAGTTGATCTTGCATTTTCTGATATTGTTGTTGACATGTAATGTTTTTCTTCTTTTCCTAGCTGTTTTTGCGCTTCTTCAATTGTAAATAAATCATCTGTTCTAAACCAAATTTTATTAATTAAATTTTGAATAATAACCTTAACTGAATTTTCATCTTTCAAAGCATTTTTTAATGATGTATAACTTTGAGTGGATAGTATATTAATACATTTTGCTTCTCTACTTAATGAGAAAAAGTCTGCATCAGTTTTTGAAGCATATTCTGAATATTCATCACAAATAAAAGCTGATTTATGGTGAATATTCTTTGATAAATTATACATAATTTCTGATTGAAAATCTAATTTTAAATAAGTTGCTATAATTTTTGAAAGATTTCTATATTCTGCGATATTCATATTTAAAACAACTATTTTTCCCTTAGATAATACATCTGAAAAACCTTTAAAATTTAATTCGTTTTTTGAAGGACAAAAAGTCTTAAAAACGGAGAGATCTGAAACAAAAATATTTGTAATACGTGAAATTTCCGATCTTAGAATAGATAATGTTCTTGAATCTAACACTAAAAATTCTTTTTCAAAAAAATTAAGAGAGGTATTCAAATCATAAATTTGTTTTTGAGACAATTTTGAACTGAGAAATTTATTTTTTAAAAATTCGATTTTGGATTTATAATATTGTTCTTCCATAATTAATCTATGTAATTCATAAAAAGTGACATAATTGTTATTGTATAATCTACAAAATTTGATTGCTTCAGAAAGTATCTGTTCGGCTTTATCTAACCAAAAAGATTCAGAATTATTCTCTGAAAATAGTAATAGAATTGTTTTCAATCTATTAGCTAAAACAAGTGGATTTAAATAAGGTTTGTGTAAAGGATTATATTTTATGTTTGAAGTTAAACTTATTTCAATTATGTCATTTTCTAGAGATAAATCATAAGCAAATTTTTCTACTTGCTTGAAATAATTTCCTTTTACATCTAGAATTAATAGACCAATTTTATCACTATTTTGAGAATTATATGTGAGGAGTTGTTTGGTAAATGGATACATTGCAGAACTTGTTTTACCCGTGCCAATAGTACCTGTTACTAAAATATTTTGATATAAGCCTTGCTCTGGGATATATATTTTTTCTTTTAAAATTGGATCATAACCTACTAATAAACTTAATTTATTGGGAAAAAATGAAGTTTTTTTTGTAGGCTCGAGAAAGGAATTAATTGACAATTTAGAAAAAATAAAATTAATGACAACGATATTAGCAAAACTATATAAAAATAAAAAAGAAGATTTCAGATAATGCCATAGTATTGGATTTTCATTGCAAATATCAAATTGACGCAATCCATAAGGTAAAATTAATTCTGTTGCTTCAAATACTTTTTGAAATGTTTTGGGCGAAATGATTATTGTGAAAATTAAATATATTGAAATAAAGAATATTTTGTAAATACTATAATTCCTCCTTTTTAACTGAATTATTAAAAGAATTTTTTATTTTTAATTTTGAACCTTGAAGATTATGCAAAATGTAGATTTCAAAAAACATATATAATGAATATAAAAAAATAAAAAGACTAATAATGTAAATAATAAAAAATAAATTAATAAGATTGATAATAAAAATCACCACCTTAACTTGTGTGACATCATATAACAAATTTTTTAATTTGTCTATACTTTTTGCAAAAAATGTGATAAAATAATAATGTAGTGAAAAAAGGAGGGAAGATAATGAAATTTAATAAAGATACAAAAATAGGAGAAATTTTACAAGTTGCTCCAGAAAAAGCAGAAATATTAATGGATTGTGGAATGCATTGTTTAGGGTGTCCTGCATCACAAATGGAAACACTAGAAGAAGCATGTGAAGTACATGGAATTGATGTAGAAGAAGTTGTAAAAAAACTAAATAGTGAAGAAGAATAAAGAGAAACTTGATCTAAAAATCAAGTTTTTTGAAAAAAATTTAAAAAATTAAAAAAATTTTTAAAAAATGTATTGACAATCAGAAAAAAATAGTGTAATATAAATGAGCGTTGTGCAGTACAAGCATACGGGCTATTAGCTCAGGTGGTAGAG
>CAKPLV010000106.1 GCA_934167735.1 uncultured Clostridia bacterium
ATCATGTATATAAATACAACTAAGTAATATATGATTAAAAATAAAGAGATATTAAACTTAGATAAAAATTTTGTTACTTTTTCATTATATATTGGAATTAATAATATTGGTATTATAGGTAAAAAGTATCTTCCTTGTACACCTCCAATAGTATGAAAAACTTTAAATAAATTTTTTAATTCTTGAATACTATAATTATCTATACTATATCCAGTTACATAAGCAGTCCATGAAAACATTGATAAAACAATTAATAATATCATAATAATTCCTAAAATATACATAAATATAGTTTCTTTTTTAGTAAAAGGATTTTTAGATACTATTTGTTTATTACTCTTGTCTTTTTCAAAATTGATAAAACAAATAATCAATACACATATCACTATAAAAATAGTGTATATATTTGATGTTGGAGTATCAAACCATCCAAAATTACCAGTTAATTCTTTAATATATCCAAATTTATACATCCAAAGAGTATTTAATATTATTTTTATAGAAATTTTTAGTTCTAAAATTGCTGCAATTAATATCCTACCATAACTTATTTTGCATAATATTTTTACTATCAAAATTATAACTAAAACGATTATGGGTATTAATATCAAAATTATTTTTTTATAATTATCTTTGATATAATCATAATCTATCTTGAAAATATGAAAGTTAATATTAATTTTCTTAATTGGTAATAAAAATATTAGCATTCCCAATAAAATATATGGTATTTTAATTAGAGCAATTATTATTAATAATATTAATAATATAGCGCAATCCTTTAATGTAATATTTTTTTTATCAAACTTTAAATAGAATATATATGAAATAAAATAAAAACATATTGGTAACAAAACAGCATCATATGAAAATGAACCCATTTGTTGTAAACATATTGGAAGTAGCATTATTGCCATCATTAATTCTTTTTTTATTGGTATTCTTTTTAAAGCCTTACTACAGACAAATGAATAAAACAATACTGCTAAAAATTCTGACAAAGTAATACTAACAATTATTGGTAATTTTAATATTTCTCCAACAAACATACCAACCATTTGTGGAAAATGTCGTACCAAAGATATACTAGGTAATTTATAATTTTCTTTAATGTTTAACTTATTATCAAATTTAAAATATTTATTTACATTTACTTTTTCATTATAATTATGCATAATTCTAGTAGTATCACCAAAGCCTTTTGTTTCATTATAAAAATTTACTTTCATATTCATTTCTGAATACATCATATTTATATGAGTTAATTCATCTGGTATTTGATATAAAGGAAATAAAATAGAAAATATAGTACCAATTATAATTGAAATACCAAAAAATATATTAGATAATTTATTGTTTGGAACTTTATCTTTTAATTTAGATTTTATTAATATATGATAAACTATAACTAAAAGAATATTTTTTAAAAAGAAAATAATTGATTTAGCTAATATCGTCATTTTTATTTGATGAATATCCTCAGAAGAATTAATATTTATTTGTTCAATATCAATTGTTTCCCCATTTTTTTCTTCATTGTCAAATTCTTCAGTAGAGCTACTTATTGTAATTCTATCTATATTAGCTTTATTTATTACATAAATTCTTTCATCATTACCTGAACAAATAAAATCATCACTACTATATTGCATTATATTATTGTCAGAATATATAGTAATCAAGTAATTAGCACTTTTTGATTTTTCATTTACCTCAACTGATATTGTAGAAATATAATCATATTTTTTATTTTTTAAATCAAGATAATAATTATTTACAGAAATACCAATTGAATTTTCTTCACCTATATCAACTATTTCGGTATTTTTAATTGTACTATTATCAATAATCTCTGAAGAATAATTATTATTATCAAACAGCATAATATTAAATATTTCTTTTGTATTTATTTCTTTATATGTATTATAATTAATTCCACCTAAAAGCAAAAAGATAATTATTATTCCCAATAACGCTATTTTTAATGCTTTTTTATTTTTTATATTCACATTCATTTTTTTTGCCATTTTTATAATCCTTATATCCTCTTATCATATATCTAATTTTCTTAATCTTGTTTCTTTCGAATAATAACACCTTAATTGCTTCTCTTTTTGTTCTTCCCATTTCTAAATCACAATAATATGGGAAATCCTCATGATACATATCATAAATGTAATGTCTATTTCTTACCATGTAATATCTTCTAACAGCAGAATGATTAGAACTAGATTTTTTCATCCATAAGAACCTGTACACTTTTCCGCTTCCCAAATGATGATTTAAAATTGCATTATTCAATTGAATTATCTCATAACCATGTTGTTTTAAGTTAAGACAATAATCAAAATCTACACAATCAATAAATAACCAATCTTTAAATCCATTTACTTTTTTATATATTTCAAGATTAATTAAATTTCCTGATGTCATTACCATTAAAGGAAAGTTAATTCCCAAAGTGCTTTCAAATGTTGGATCCAGCTTATATGTAGGTGCAATTAAAGCAACCTTTTTATACTCAACTTCTAATATATTATCTATCTCCTTGATATCTTTTAACTTAATAATGAATTCCTCCATTTTTTTTAATGCTCCATTATCAAAATTACTATCTTGATCCATTGTTAATAACCAATCAAATCCATCTTTTATTGCTCTTTCAGCGCCAATATTTAACGCTTTAGCAATTCCTAAGTTTTTTTTATTATAAATATATTCTATTTTTTTATTAAATGAAAACATTTTTGAATTATCTGTATTTTCAGAATTATCTACAACATATAGCTTATCTATATTATTTATGTATGTTTTAATATTATCTACAACTATATCACTTGGATTAAAGGCTACCACTACACCTGCAAATTTCATAATATCACGCCTTCCTAATTTTTCTTAGTATTCTTCTTATAGCCCTTGTTAATTGTGGTGAGAAATTAATTTTATTAACTAATTTCCATTTTGTAGAATTAAGAATTGCCTCTAATTGTTCACAAGAAGAATTATCATTACAAGAATCACTTTCTTTTAAAATTTTTTTAATCTTAGTATAAGAAAATTTTTCACTTTCTTTACCAATTAAATATATTTTCTTATATTCAAGATTCATTTCTTCCAAACTCTTAATTTTATACTTCCCTATAGATTTTAGTTTTTCATTATATTCAATGGGATTATTTTTAATTTCATTGATTTTTTTTATTATATCAGTAGCATTATTTTTTAAATCAATAGTCCATCCAAAATTATATTTTTTTACTCTATCTGCACCTGCTCCTATATCATAAGTTAATATAGGAACACCAGCTGAAACGACTTCACTTACTGTATATGAGAATGTTTCAGGCCAAACTTGGAAGAAACAAACTAAATTTATGTTATTTTCTTTCAATAAATTAGCAATATTATCTCTATTATATTTACCATGATATATATAATTTTTTTTACTTTTATTTAACTTTTTATCTTCACTTATTCCAAATAAATGATATTTAATATTACTATTATTTGTTTCTTTTATTATTTTTTCAAATGTTCTCAGACCTTTATGATTGCTCAAAACCCCTACATAAGCAACATTAAAATTTTTAGAATTTAACTTAATGTCATTATTCAATTTTTTAATATTAATTCCATGTTCTACAACTTTAATATCAATTTTTGGATACACTTTATTAATTCTTCTTTTAGTATCCTCTGATGGTACTATAATATTATCCATGCAAGAAAATAATCTATTCCAATCATTGTGCCAATCATCTAGGATATTATTATTTATTTTCATTGTTAATGATAAACATTTTTGACAATCCTTTTTCTCTAAATTTTCACAAAAAGTTGTTCCTTCATACAACATATTTATTGTAGGACATATACAATAAAAATCATGTAAAGTAATTGTTGCTGATAATTTATATTTATTAATTATGTCAACTACATCAAAATAATGATTTATCATATGATGTATATGAATAGTTTTAATTCCTAATGCCTCTACTATGCCAGAAAGCATCTCTTTATATTCATTATTATATCGCGGCAAAACATTTAGTCTTCTTATATTTTTTAATTTAACAACACATTCGTTATCATTAAAATATGAATATAATTTATAAATACCATCTTTATATGATAAAATATGAAAATTAAAATCTTCATTTAACCCAGATAATATATCTTTAACATGTAATGTCGTTCCTCCTGTTGAAGTTTCCCAATCATGAATTAAAATTAAAATATTTTTTTTATTAACTAGATTAATTG
>CAKPLV010000107.1 GCA_934167735.1 uncultured Clostridia bacterium
ATATTTTCCATAATCTGTTTTCATGTATTTGTCTGCAAGTTTTGATAATTGGTCAGCATTTATCCAACCTTTATCAAATGCTATTTCTTCTGGACAACAGATTTGTAGACCTTGGCGTTTTTGAATTGTTTGTACAAAGCTTGCTGTTTCTATTAATGCATCATGTGTGCCTGTATCAAACCATGTCATTCCTCTACCTAATTTTTCTACTTTTAATTGTCCTCTTTTCATGTATTCTTCATTAACTGTTGTTATTTCTAATTCTCCTCTTGCTGATGGTTTTACATTTTTAGCAATGTCTATTACTTCATTTGTGTAAAAATATAGACCTGGAACTGCATAATTTGATTTTGGTTCTTGTGGTTTTTCTTCTATTGATATTGCTTTTCCTGTTTTATCAATTTCAACAACTCCATAAGCTCTTGGATCTTTAACATAATAACCAAATATTGTAGCTTCATTTTCTCTTTCATTTGCTTCTTTTAGTTTTTCTGCTAAATGTTCTCCATAGAACATGTTGTCTCCTAATATCATTGCAACATTATCTTCTCCTATGAAGTCTGCACCAATAACAAATGCTTCTGCAAGTCCATTTGGTTTTTCTTGAACTTTATATTCAAATTTCATTCCCCATTGGCTTCCATCTCCTAAAAGATTTTGAAATGTGTCTAAATCTCTTGGTGTTGTTATTATTAATACTTCTCTGATATCTGCTTGCATTAATATTGATAATGGGTAATATATCATTGGTTTGTCATATACTGGCATTATTTGTTTTGATATAGCTAGTGTTAATGGATATAGTCTTGTTCCACTTCCTCCTGCTAATATTATTCCTTTTCTATTTTTCATTTTCTTCCACCTCTTTTAAATATCTTTCTAATCCATCTTTCCAATCAGGTATTTTTACACCTAATTTTAATAATTTATCTTTTGAAAGTTGTGAGTTAAAAGGTCTTTTTGCTTGTTTGATTTTCATCATTTCAATATATTCTTCTGTTGTAACAGGGTTAACTTTACATGTTATTCCTTGTAATTCTAATATTGTTTTAGTAAAGTCATACCATGTTGTATAACCTTGATTTGTTGCATTGTAAATTCCATATGGTATTTTCTTTTCTATTGCTTGATATATTATTTCTGTTAAATCTTTTGCATATGTTGGACTTCCATGTTGATCTGATACAACATTTAATTCGTCTCTTGATGAACCAAGTTGTGTCATTGTTTTTACAAAGTTATTTCCTCCAATTCCATATAACCAAGCTGTTCTAAATATATAATATTTGTCTGTGTTTTTTTCTATTTCTTGTTCTCCATGTAATTTGGTTTTACCATATGCTGTTACTGGAGCTTTTGGATCTTCTTCTTTGTAATCTTTTGATACATCTAAATCTCCACCAAATACATAATCTGTTGATATATGTACTAATATTGAATTAGCACTTTTAGCAGCTTTTGCTAAATTTGCAGGACCATCTCCATTTATTCTGTCTGCAAGTTCATAATTGTCTTCTGCTTTGTCTACTGCTGTATATGCAGCACAGTTTATTATATAGTCTGGTTTTAAATTGTTTATATATTCAAATACTTTTTCTTCATTTGTTATATCTAGTTCTGATACATCTGTTGCAATTACTTCATTTTCTTTTTGAAATCTTTCTTTTACTTCTTTTGCTAACATTCCATTTGCGCCTGTTACTAATATTTTCATACCTTATCCTCCTGTATATTTTTTTACTTTTAAATAATATCATTAAATCAGAAAAAGTACAAGTGAATTCTTGTACTTTTTACTGTTTTTATTTAATTTTATTGATTTAATCCTTTTCTTCCTGGGAATATTGCAATATCTCCTAATTGATCTTCAATATTTAATAATCTATTGTATTTTGCAACTCTATCTGTTCTACATGGTGCACCTGTTTTGATTTGACCAGCATTTGTAGCAACTGCAACATCTGCAAGTGTTGTATCTTCTGTTTCACCACTTCTGTGTGATACAACTGCTGTGTATCCGTTTTTCTTAGCTAATTCAATAGCATCTAATGTTTCTGTTAATGTTCCGATTTGGTTTAATTTGATTAATATACTGTTTGTTACACCTAAATCTAATCCTTTTTGTAATCTCTTGATATTTGTTACAAATAAGTCATCACCAACTAATTGAACTTTTTCTCCTAATCTGTCTGTTAGTTTTTTCCATCCGTCCCAATCTTCTTCTGCTAAACCATCTTCAACTGAGATTATTGGATATCTTTCACATAGATCAGCTATAAAGTCTATCATTTCATCACATGTTTTTGTAACACCTATTTTCCAGAAATGATATTGTCCGTCTTTTCCTATTTTTTTAGCTTCGTCATACATTTCTGTAGCAGCTAAGTCAAGTGCTAAGCAAACTTCTTCTCCTGGTTTGTATCCAGCTTCTTTTATAGCTTCAACAATTAGGCTAAGTGCTTCATCTTCATCTTTAACGTTTGGTGCAAATCCACCTTCATCTCCAACACCTGTTCCTAATCCTTTTGCTTTTAAAACTTTCTTTAATGTATGATATATTTCAGCACACATACGTAAACATTCTGTGAATGATTTTGCTCCAACTGGCATGATCATGAATTCTTGTACACTTAATGTTGAATCAGCATGTTTTCCACCATTCATGATGTTCATCATTGGAACTGGTAATGTTTTAGCATTAACTCCACCAATGTATTGATATAATTCCATTCCTAATGAAGCTGCTGCTGCTTTTGCAACTGCTAATGATACACCTAATGTAGCATTTGCTCCTAATTTTCCTTTATTTTCTGTTCCATCTAATTCGATAAGTGTTTTATCAATTTTAGCTTGGTCATAGATGTTCATATCTTCTAATGCTGGTGCTATTATGTTGTTTACATTTTCAACAGCTTTTAAAACACCTTTTCCCATGTATCTTGATTTATCTCCATCTCTTAATTCAACTGCTTCAAAGCTTCCTGTAGAAGCTCCTGATGGAACTAAAGCAACTCCACATGATCCATCATATGCTGTTACTTCAACTTGTACTGTTGGATTTCCTCTTGAATCTAATACCTCTAAAGCTTTTATGTTTTCAATTCCTAAATATTCTTTCATTTTAATTACCTCCATAAATTATTTATTACATAATATTTGATTTTTTATTTTTTTATATTCTTGCTCAGATGCTAAATATTCTACTCTCTGAGACTTTTTAAAATCTGCCGTCTCATATGTTACTATATTTGTTTTTCTTTTCAAATATATTCCTGTATCATATTCTTCGTTTTTGTGTTTTCCAGGCTTTCTATTTGCTAAATAATCTTCTATTGCTTGCTTTTCTTTTTTACCATGTGGTTCTATATGAAGATATTTGTTTCTCCAATATATATGATGATTGAAATATTCATCTCTTGTACCAATAAGTTTATCATAATTATATTCGATTTTGAATTTACTATTTTTTATAGTGATTGTCATATTTGACCACACTGGTTGATTTGTTTTTTGAAACTCATCTCTCAATTCTTTAATTTTATCATATAATAATTCAATTAAATGTAAATATGAGTCCTCATCTATATCATATTTGTCTGGAACTTCATAGACATTTACATATTTTCTTTTTAATATACCTTTTGGCATAAAGTAGAAATACATTTCTCCTGTCTGTAATTTTCCAAGCCTTTCTATTATTGAAGCATAGAGATATAATTCATCCCATTTTCCTGGAACGGCATAAAATATTTTTCTTTGTATATCTTCATATAATTCTTTAATCTTTTTAGTATTATTTAACACTTTTTTCACCTTTTATTGCTATTTTATTAATATACTCTCTCCTGTCATTTCTGCAGGTTTTTCGATATTCATTATATCTAACATTGTTGGTGCTAAATCAGCTAATTTTCCTGATTTGATTTTTAAATTTTCATTATTTGTTACAAGTATTAATGGAACTGGATTTGTTGTATGTGCTGTATGTGGTTCTCCTGTTTTATAATCTATCATTTGTTCACAGTTTCCATGGTCTGCTGTGATTAACATTGTTCCATCATGTGCAAGAATTGCATCTACTACTTTTTGAACACATTCGTCCATTGTTTCAACAGCTTTTATTGCTGCTGGTAGACTTCCTGTATGTCCAACCATATCTGGATTAGCATAATTTAATATGATTACATCATATTTATCTTCATTTATTGCATTTACAACTTTTTCTGTAACTTCATATGCACTCATTTCTGGTTGCATATCATA
>CAKPLV010000108.1 GCA_934167735.1 uncultured Clostridia bacterium
CATTAGTAATACCATAATAAAAAGACCCTATGCATAGGTTAAGAACCAAAGTATAGGGTTTTTACTATTTGTATATAAAAATAAAAAAATTACATAAATTTTATATATACAGAAATAATATAAAATGTAGACATTTAAAAAAAGTTATGATATTATGACGGTAAATAAGCAAAAAAATTGCTTAGCCAAATTGGCAGAAAAGGAGGTCTTTCAAATGGAAAGAAAAATTAAAGTTGTACAATATGGAGTAGGCAAAATGAGTTTATATACAATGAGATATGTATATGAAAAAGGAGCAGAAATAGTAGGAGCAATAGACATAAACCCAAATGTTATAGGAAAAGACATTGGAGAAATATTAGGAACAGAAGATAAAGGTGTTAAAGTAGTAAGTGCTGAAGATGCTAGAAAAATGTTAGAAGAAGTAAAACCAGATATATGTATAGTTACAACAATGAGTTTAATAAAAGACTTAGAAAATCCATTATTACTATGTGAAGAAGCATTTTATCCAGAAAATTCAAATCCAGAATTAACAAAAAGAATAGATGAATTAGCAAAAGAACACAATTGCACAATTACAGGAAGTGGATATCAAGACATATATTGGGGACAATTAATATCTTCAATATCAGGATCAACACAAAAAATAACAAAAATCAAAGGAAGTTCAAGCTATAATGTTGAAGAATATGGAATAGCTTTAGCAAAAGCACATGGTGCAGGACTTTCATTAGATCAATTTGATAAAGAAGTTGCATCAGTTGATAGAATAAGTGATGAAGAAAGACAAAAAATAATAGAAAGTGGAAATTATCTACCATCTTATATGTGGAATGTAAATGGATGGCTATGTGAAAAACTTGGATTAACAGTAAAATCACAAAGACAAAAATGTGTACCTCAAACATATAAAGAAGATTTATATTCTTCAACATTAGGTATGACAGTTAAAGCAGGAGATGCAACTGGAATGAGTGCTGTTGTTACAACAGAAACAGAAGAAGGAATCACAATTGAAAGTGAATGTATAGGTAAAGTATATGCTCCAGATGAATTTGATAAAAATGAATGGACTGTATATGGAGAACCAGATACAACAATAGTTGTAGCAAAACCAGCAACAGTAGAATTAACATGTGCTTCTGTAGTAAACAGAATTCCAGATGTTATAAATTCAAAACCAGGATATGTTCCAACATGTGAATTTGGTGAATTAAATTATAAAGTAAAACCTTTAAATGAATATGTAAAATAATGAAGAAAAAAGTCAATATTTTTTAATATTGGCTTTTCTTTTATGAAAAGTTATTATATAATGGAAATATTAAAGGAGAGAACATGCAAGGAAAAATAATAGGAAACATATCAAACAAATACAAAATAGAAACAAATCAAGGTGAATATGAAGCATATGCAAGAGGAAAGCTAAAAAAAGAAGAAATAACACCATTAGTAGGAGACAAAGTAGAAATAGAAATAACAGATGAAAACAAAAAAGAAGCAATAATAGAAAAAATCGAAGAAAGAAAAAACGAATTAAAAAGACCTAAAATAGCAAACATAGATCAAATCATATTCATAATATCAGCAAAACATCCAAAGCCAGACCTATTAATGCTAGACAAGCAACTTGCATATGTAGAAAGCAAAAAAATTGAGCCAATAATAATAATAAACAAAATAGACTTAGACGATAAATATCAAGAAATAGAAAAAGTATATAAAGACATAGGATATCAAGTAATAACAACAAGTGCAAAACAACAAATAGGAATAGAAAAAATAAGAGAAGTCTTAAGAAACAAAACAAGTGTATTATCCGGAAATTCTGGTGTTGGAAAATCAAGTATAACAAATTCTATATTCAATATAGAAAAAACACAAGAAGGAGAAATAAGTCAAAAAAATAAAAAGGGAAAAAATACAACAACAGACACTAAAATCTACAAAGTAGAAGAAAATACATATATTGCAGATACACCAGGATTTTCAAGCTTTGAAATAAATGAAATAGAAGCAAAAGACTTGGCAGAAAATTTTAGAGAATTCAAACCAGAAATACAAAATTGTGAATTTATAGGATGTACGCATATAAAGGAACAAGAATGTGGAATAAAAAAAGCAATAGAAGAAAATAGAATCTCAAAAGAAAGATATGAAAGATATTGTAAAATATATGAAGAATTAAAAGAAAAAGAGAAATACAAATGGCAGTAAAATTATAAAAAAATAGCAATTAACCTTGCTATTTTTTGGCTGTAATAGTAAAATAAATCGAAGGGGAGATACCAATGAAGAAAAAAATATTTAATAATGATAAGAATAAAGGAATAACATTAATAGCTTTAGTTGTGACAATAGTAGTATTGTTAATATTAGCAGGTACAAGTATATCAATGTTAACAGGAGAAAATGGAATAATTAATCAAGCTCAAACAGCTCAAATTGAAAATAATCATTCAAGTGTCTTTGAAGCAATGCAACTTGAAGTACAATCTTTTAAAACTAATAAAATAGTAGGAGAGATATCAACAGATGCATTAAGCTTCTTAAAGAATGAAGGAAAAATAGATGAAAATAATATAGTAAATGTAAAAGATACATTACAAAAGAAACTATCAACAGGAAATGGTTCTGGAAAAAAAGATGTATATGCTATAGAAGAGAATGATTATGGTGAATATGAATTGATATATTATGATAAAAATCAAACACCAAGAAATTTAGGCACATTAATAAATAAAGAAAATGAAACAGAATATGAAAAATATTTTAACATTACAGAAGATGGGATTGTTTCAATAAAAAAAGAAAACTCAGGATACTATGATGGGTATTATGGTGGATATTATGGAGAAACAAATATAGAACTTGACTTAGAAGAATTAATTGTTCCTTCAAAAATAAATGGAATTGAAGTCAAAGAATTAGCAAATAATTTTTTGGCTGGAAATACAAAAATAAAGAGAGTTAAATTGTCAAAAGGTATATCTGTTATAGGATTTGATGCTTTTGGAGGATGTAGTAATCTAACAAATATAATAATACCAGAAAGTGTTACTGATATAGAAGCATTTGCTTTTTCAGGATGCACTAATTTAGCTGATATAAAATTGCCTTCGAATATAGAAAAATTAGGATTTAAAGTTTTTGATGAAACAAAATTTTGGAATGATATACCAGATGGAGATGTCTATTTTGGAAAGATGTATTATACATATAAAGGAAAAATACCAAGTGGAACAACAATAAAAATAAAAGAAGGAACATTAATGATTTGTGAGGGTGCATTTTATGAATGTGAAGATTTAGAAAAAATTGAAATCCCAAATAGTGTAATAAAAATTGGCTATAATGCTTTTACAAGTTGTGCTAATTTGAAAGATGTAAAAATGTCAGAAAACTTGGAAAGTATAGGCTTTAATAATTTTTTGGGCAGTGAATTTTTTGATAACTTACCAGATGGAGATGTTTATTTTGGAAAAGTATACTATATGTATAAGGGAGAAATGCCAAGTGGAACAACGGTGAAGATAAAAGAAGGAACATTATGCATAAGTGATGGAGCATTTATGGAATGTAAAGGACTGGAGCAAATTGAAATTCCAAATAGTGTGGTAACAATAGAGGGTTATGTTTTTGCTGGATGTGCTAATTTAAATAATATAACAATACCTAATTCTGTAATAAATATGGGATCATATGTTTTTGAGAATTGGACAAGTAATCAAACAATTAATATACAATTTAAAGAGAATAAAATACCAACAGGATGGAATGATGTTTGGAATCTTTATTGTTCAGCAAACATAAAATATTTAGATTCATAAATTTAAAATATAAAAAAATAGCAATTAACCTTGCTATTTTTTTGCTGTAATAGTAAAATAATAGCAGAAAAGGAGGAATAGAAATGATAGAAATATCAACATCAATTCTAACAGTAGAAAAAGGAAAAGAAGCAGAAACATTTTTTACATTAGAAAAATCAAAAACAGACTATTTTCATATAGATGTAATGGATGGAAAATTTGTAGAAAAAAACACATATAATGAGATGATAGAATATAGTAATTATATAAAAAGAATCTCTAATTTACCAATGGATGTACACTTAATGGTAGAAGACGTAAAAAAAGCAGTAGAAGATTTTTCAGCAGTAGAACCAAATATAATAACATTCCATTTAGAGGCATGTAAAAGTAAAGAAGGAGTAATGGAAACAATAAAACTAATAAAAGAAAGAGGATCAAGAG
>CAKPLV010000109.1 GCA_934167735.1 uncultured Clostridia bacterium
TGGTATATCCATTTAAGTGCTTTTATTTTATTGAAAAGGAGTAATAAAATATGTATGGTATTATAGCTGCAATGAAAGAAGAAATGCAAGAAATAAAAAATCTAATGACAGATATAGAAATTGTACAAGAATATGAACTAAAACTTTATAAAGGTAAAATAAATAATAGAAAAGTTGTATTAGTTGAAGCAGGTGTAGGAAAAGTAAATGCTGCAAGAGTTACGCAAATTATAATAGACAAATTTAAAATAAAACAGATAATAAATGTTGGATCTGCAGGAACTGTAAATGATGAATTAGAAATTGGAGATATTGTAATTGGAAAAAAACTAATTCAACATGATTTTGATATAACAGCATTTGGACATCCAAAAGGATATATTAGTAATATTGGAAGATATGTTGAAATTGATAAAAAATTATATACAACAATTCAAAGTAAAATATCAAAAATAGTAAAAGATAAATTTAAAGTTAAAATTGGTACAATTGTATCTGGAGATATTTTTTGCACAGATATAAAAATGAAAAATAAGATAAGAGAAAAATTTGATGCAGATGCAGTAGAAATGGAAGGTGCTGCAATTGCACAAGTATGTAAATTAGATAATGTACCATGTCTAGTCATAAGAAGTATATCTGATAATCCAAATGGTAAAAATCAAATTACATTTGATGAATATTTGAAAATGGCATCTCAAAGATGTGCTATAATTATAAATGAAATCATTAAATAATCAATTAAAACCACTAAAAAGCTTGATTTTCGTGTAAAAATATGTTAAAATAATATTGTATGTTGCAAAAATATAACATATAAAAAGGTAGGAGATAAAAAATGGCAAGTTTTTGGTCAAGATTAAAAGAATTATTTTATAATTTTACACAACCAATACAAGATGCAAATATGGAACAAATAGATATATCAGATAAAGATTTCGAATCAATAGCTTTAGCAAATGGTGTTTCTGCTGAAGTTTTAAAAGAATTAAAAAATAATAGAAATGGTATTAACATTAGTACACCAACTGCCAAAAGCAGAACAAGAAAAGTTGTACCAGATGTACTTAGCAATGAAGAAATAAAAACAGAAAAGAGTAGAAAAACTCAATCAAAAAATGATATTGAAATGGAAAGATAAAAAGCAAAAATAAAATTTTGCTTTTTTTTCTTTTTTTTTGTAAAAATTGTTTACAATTTGTAAAATTTTGTATAGAATATAAAGAGTTAAGCTCTAAAATAAATGAACAAAAGAAAATGGGAACTTAAGAAAGGGGTAAATCAATGAAAATATTGATGCTAACATGGGAATATCCACCAAGAGTTGTAGGTGGAATAGCAAGAGTCGTATATGATCTATCACATAGACTTATGAAAGATGGTCATGAGGTTACTGTAGTAACATATAGAGAAGGAGACTCTGCATATTTTGAAGATGACAAAGGAGTAAAGGTATATAGAGTTGACAATTATATGATAAATCCAAACAATTTTATAGATTGGATAATGCAAATGAATTTTAATATGATATCAAAAGTTAATCAAATCATACAAGAACAAGGAACATTTGATGTTATACATGCTCATGATTGGTTAGTAGCATATGCTGCAAAAACAATCAAAAATTCTTATAATATCCCAATAGTAGCAACAATACATGCCACAGAATCTGGAAGAAATAGTGGAATTCATGATGAAACTCAAAGATATATTAATGATACAGAATGGATGCTTACATATGAAGCAACAGAAGTTATAGTAAATAGTAACTATATGAAAGGTGAAACACAAAGACTATTTGGACTACCATTTGAAAAAATAAATGTAGTAGCAAATGGTGTTAATCTAAATAAATTCTCTGGAATGGATAGAGATTATTCATTCAGAAGAAGATATGCTATGGATAATGAAAAAATAATCCTATTTATGGGAAGATTGGTATATGAAAAAGGTGTTCAACATCTAATTGCTGCAATGCCTAAAATATTAGCAGGATATCATGATGCTAAACTTGTAATAGCAGGAAAAGGTGGAATGATAGACGAATTAAGAGCTGAAGCTGATGCATTAGGATTAGGAAACAAAGTATACTTTGCTGGATATTTAAATGGCAAAGATGTAGAAAAAATGTATAAAGCAGCTGATATATCAGTATTTCCAAGTACATATGAACCATTTGGTATAGTAGCATTAGAAGGAATGTTAGCAGAAAGACCAATAGTTGTTTCAGATGCTGGAGGACTAGGAGAAATAGTAGAACATAGAGAAACTGGAATGAAGAGTTATTGTGGTAATCCAAATTCAATAGCTGATTCAATATTAGAATTATTATATAATCCAGAACTATGTGCAAATATAGTAAAAAAAGCAAAAGCAAAAGTAAAAAATGAATATAACTGGGCAAAAATTGCACAAGACACACATTTTACATATCAAAAAGCAATATGTGAAACAATGGCAGAAAGACAAAGAAAACAACAAGAGCAAGAAAATGCCAAAAAAGCAAAAAAAGCAAAAGGAACAGAAAGAGAAATTACAAATCTATTATCTTTCAAGAAACGTCAAGCATATGCTTAAAATTAAGGCTGCATATTTCTATAAGATATGCAGCTGTTTTTTATAAGGAGTAAGAAAATGAATGTATATGATACAGCTAATAGATTAGCAGAAGAAATAAAAAATTCAGAAGAATATCAAACATATAAAATGGCTAAAGAAGCTATAAACTTAAATTATGAATTAAAACAAAAAATAGACGAATTCGAAAAAGCAAGATATGAATCACAAATTATTACATTACAAACAGGAAAAGAAGATGAATCTAAAATTCGTCATGTTCAAGAACTATATGGACAACTAATTCAAATAGAAGAAGCAGGTAAATATTTTGATGCAGAAATGAAATTTAATATAATGATAGCAGATGTAAATAAAATAATAGGAGAAACTGTAAAAAATTTAATATAATTGGAGGAAATATGGAATTAATAATAATTATATTATCAATAATTACAATAATCGTATTAGGCTTTATTATGAAAATAAATGTAAAAGATTTAAAGAAAAAATCATTAGATCAAGAATTATCTCAAATTACAAATAGATGTTCAAACAATAAAAAAATATGTGAAGAAATATTAGAAAAATTAAATAATCCAACAGTAACAATCGAAGAAAATCTTGAAACAGATTCTACATTATATATTGCTGTAACAAATAAAATACAATTAGGCAATATGCATGATAGTTATTTAAGAATTCAAACTATTGCTCATGAATGTTTACATTCAGTGCAAGATAGAAAACTACTAATGTTTAATTTTATATATTCAAATATTTATTTAATATATTTTGTAATTATAACAATATTAGCTATTATTAAGAAAATAGAAAATCCATTATTATTTTCAAACATATTATTAATATTAAGTTTAATCTTTTTTTTAATAAGAGGATTTCTAGAAAATGATGCAATGATAAAAGCTGAATTTATTGCAACAGAATATGTTGAAGAACAAAAAGAATTAACAAAAGAAGAAAAAGAAAAAATAGAAAAAGGATTCAAAGAAATAAATAAAGTTGCAATACCAGGAACAAATTATATGCTTTTATGTAATATAATAATAAAAGTTATTATTTTTAATGTTGTAGCATTGATTTTTTAACACATATGTGGTAAAATATTCTAGTATATATGTGAATACAATAAACCGTTAGGAGGAATACTAAATGCAAGTATTAAAAACATTATTAATAGTAATTGATTTTATAATATGTATAGCAGTAATAATTTTGGCAATGATACAATCAAAGGAAGATGCAGGATTATCTTCAACAATAACAGGTTCATCAACAAATAATTTTTTTGAAAAAAATAAAGGTAGAACTAAAGAAGGTAAGCAAAAAAAATGGACAATTATACTAGGTATAGCATTTGTAATTGTAACAGTTGCTTTATCAATTATTTATATAGCATAAAAGAGCGGTTTTTAAACTGCTTTTTTTATTAATAAAAGAAAGGAAAAATCATAATAAATGAAAGACGAAATAATTGAAGGAAACTACAGGAAACATCAAAAAGGCTTTGGATTTGTAAAAATAGAAGGACAAGAAAAAGAAATATTTATAGCAAAAGAAAATTCAAAAGGTGCATTAAATGAAGATTATGTACAAGTAAAAATAATATCTGATGGAAATGGAGACAAAAACGCAGAAGGCAAAAT
>CAKPLV010000110.1 GCA_934167735.1 uncultured Clostridia bacterium
AAAACTTCACTTTTAATTCTTGTTGTTGCAGCATTATCTAAATATATTAAATTCATTTTCCACCTGGCTTTCTTTTGTATATTATATGTTTCTTTTGTTATTTTGTTCTTTACATTTTCATTATATTTTCTATATTTTTTATTGTTGTGTCATATCCATATTTATAACATTTATCTAATTTATCTATATCTAATAATCCAGCACTATCTGTTGGAACTGTTAAAATATAATCACTTTCTTTTAGTTCATTTTCAGCTATTTTATTTCCCATTATATCTATTGTTTTCATCACAATATCCATTAAATCACTATCTTTTTCTACTTTATCTGCCTCAAAATTAACAGCTAGAATCTTTTTATCAGTTATTCTTTTTAATTCTTTTACAGGAATATTATCAAGAGTTCCTCCATCTATAAACATATGATTTTTATATTCACATGGACAAAAAAAAGCTGGAAAACTACAACTTGCTCTTACTGCTTTTCCTATTGAAACTTCAGTTATATAATTATCATTTATATTATCTCTTGAAGCACAATTTGTAAAAATATATTCTTTTGCTTCACTAATTTCTACACTTGGTATTACTAATGGCATTTTTATATCTCCAATAACTTTTACACCTTTTTTTAAAGCTAATTCATTATACATTTTTTCAAGTAATGTTCCATCATTCATTCCAGATATCCCAATTTTTTTACATTTTATAAAATTCCCAACACCATTTATTATTGTTGAATTTCCAATATTAATTATTTCTTGTGCATATTTTTTAAATAATACATATATGTAATACGGTTTATATCCCATTGCATATAATGCTGCAACAATACTACCTGCACTTGTTCCACTAATTGCATCAATTTTTATATTTTTCTCCTCTAATGCTTTCAATACTCCAGCATGTGCAATCCCTCTAATTCCACCTCCTGCTAAAGCTATACCTATTCCCAATTTGAGCACCTCCAAATTCACAAAATAAAAAAAGTAAATAACTAATTTAATTATTTACTCTTTTTTATTATTTTAAACATTATTTTCTATATAATAATATTGTTCAACACCATATGTTACTCTTTTGAAGTTTTTAATTTTTAAAACCGCATTTGATTTTTTTATTTTATCAATTCTGTCTTGATCTGTTATTACATTTCCAGTATTATCTATATAATATTCTTCTTCATCATTATATATTTTTATGTAATCATCTAACATTTGAAGATTTGCATCTTTAATTTCTACAGTTTTTTTGAATTCTTCATTATATATTTGTGTTGTATTTGTTTCAAAATTCAAAGTTTGAATTATATTTTTACCTTTTAATTTTTGAATCATATCAAAATTTGGTTCAATTATAACTTTTTCATCTACATCTATTAATAAATTTTTACTTTCATTATTTGTTACAATAAAATATTTATCATAAGCATATTCTATTGCTTTATATTTTTGTTTTGAAATTTCCTCTAATTTTGAATTTAATATTGTTGAATATTCATTTTCTTCATCTTGTACTGTTTTTATAAAATATTCTTGATTATCTGTTGCTGTTATAATTGTATTAAATGATATATCTATTTCTTTTCCATTTTTGTCAAATACTTTTTGTTCTTCTTCTCCTTTTTTTGTATACATATATATACCATTTACTTGTATATCTGTATATTCAACTTTTAATATTTCAATTCCTTTTTCATTTATTGCTCCATATTGCCCTGTTCTTTCAACAATATATGTTCCTGTACCACAATCATATGTTATCGATTGATATTGTGTGTTAATTATTTTATTATTATTGATAAATGCACCATATTGACCATTTTTTGCAGCTAATAAATATATGTCTTTATTACTTTTTACATCATTTAATCTTAAGATTTGATTATATTCAGTATCTAAAACTTTTCCACCTTCATAATCAATATATCCATATCTATATCCTTCATTAGTTGTAATTCCTACAATATATCCTGATTTTTTATATCCATCTTCTGTATTGAAATATTGGTCAGATACTATTGATGTATAATTACTTTTTATTATTGTATTTCCTTGGTCATCTATTATTCCATAGTTTCCATTTTCTTTAACAAGGATTTCTCCTTCTTTATATCCTAAACTTGATACTTCTTCATATTTAGGTTCTATAATGACATTACCATCAATTCCTAATATTCCATATTTTCCATCTTTACTATATTTTAATACTCTTTTTTCATATGCAGATTCAGTTATTATATTTGATAATTCAATTGCTTCTACATTATTGTATTTATTATATATTTCATTATTTTTTTCATTTAATACTTTGTGTTTTCCATCTTTCTCACATATAAAAACTGCTTTATGTGGATTTGGAATCGTTATATCTTCATATTGTGGTTCTATTATAATATCTCCATTTTGATTTATAACGCCAAAGTTTTCATCTCTTTTTAACAAATAATAAGAAACAGATTTATCTTCTTCTATATTTTTCTTTAATTTATCTTTATTTGGAATATATATTGAAATTACTAAACTAATCGCTATTATAATTATTACAAGTGTAACTATACTGATTTTCTTTTTCATGTCATCAGTCCTTTCATTTATCTTTAATGACATTTTACTATTTTAATCCTTATTTTTCAATATTTTTTTAGAGTTTCCTTGTTTTTTTCTGTATAATATTGTATAATCTTTACATAATATTTATGGAGGTAAATTATGTCAGATATTAATATAAAAGATTTATTTAAAAACACATCAAATTATGCAAACAAAAAAATTGAAGTTGAAGGATGGGTAAAAACTGTTAGAGATTCTAAAACCTTTGGTTTTATAGAATTAAATGATGGTTCTTTTTTCAAAAATATTCAAATTGTTTTTACAGATAAACTTTCAAATTTTAGTGAAATCGTAAAATTAACTATAAGTTCATCTATAAAAGTAATTGGTACTTTAGTTATTACAGAAAATGCTAAACAACCATTTGAAATACATGCAGATTCTATTGAAGTTGAAAATTTATGTCCAGCAGAATATCCACTTCAAAAGAAAAGACATTCTTTTGAATATTTACGTACAATTTCTCATCTTCGTCCAAGAACAAATACATTTAATGCTGTTTTCAGAGTAAGAAGTGTCTTAAGTTATGCTATCCACAAATTCTTCCAAGAACGTGGATTTGTATATGTACACACACCAATTATCACATCAAGTGATGCTGAAGGTGCTGGAGAAATGTTTAATGTTAACTCTTTTGACTTAGCAAATGTTCCTTTAACAGATGATGGTAAAGTTGATTATTCTAAAGATTTCTTTACAAAACCTGCACATTTAACTGTAAGTGGTCAATTAAATGTTGAAACATTTGCAACAGCATTTAAAAATGTTTATACATTTGGTCCAACATTTAGAGCAGAAAATTCTAACACTGTTAAACATGCTGCAGAATTTTGGATGATAGAACCTGAAATCTGTTTTGCTGATTTAAATGATGATATGAATTTAGCTGAAGATATGATAAAATACATTTTCTCATATGTATTAGAAAATTGCCCAGAAGAAATGGAATTCTTCAATAACTTTATTGATAAAACATTATTAGAAAGATTAAATAATGTTATAAATTCTGATTTTGGTAGAATTACATATACAGATGCAATCAAAGAATTAGAAAAAGTTAATGACCAATTTGAATATAAAGTTTCTTGGGGTGTTGATTTACAAACAGAACATGAAAGATATCTTTGTGAAAAAATATTTAAAAAACCTGTATTTGTTACAGATTATCCAAAGGATATAAAAGCATTTTACATGAAACAAAATCCTGACGAAAGAACTGTAGCTGCAGCAGATTTATTAGTTCCTGGTATCGGGGAAATAATCGGTGGTAGTCAAAGAGAAGAAGATTATGATAAATTATTATCAAGAATGAAAGAACTAAATATGGATATTGATTGTTACAACTGGTATCTAGATTTAAGAAAATATGGTAGTGTTGAACATTCAGGATTTGGTCTAGGATTTGAAAGAGCAATTATGTATCTTACAGGTATGCAAAATATTAGAGATGTTATACCATTCCCTAGAACACCTAAAAATTGTGATTTTTAGTTATATAAAAGGAGCTTTTTTGAAGTGAACCCAAAATGTTAGACAAAAAAAGTTTAACAAGGAGGGTTCATTTTTTATGAGTAAATATTCGAGTGA
>CAKPLV010000111.1 GCA_934167735.1 uncultured Clostridia bacterium
GAGATAATATAGAAAAAAATATGATATTATTAGGAATAAGCAGAAACTTATTCACACATAGTTTGCCACTAGTAGTGGCAGAACAATGTTATATGAAACTATTAAAAGATGCGAGATGCTTAGTTCAAGATACTAAAATTGCTCCAAAGAGAGAAAAAGCATATGCAATATTAATGGATTTAATAGAAAATTATAATATTAAATTATTAGCAACAAAAGTATATTGGGAAAATTCAAAAGACAGAGAAGAATTCAAAAGCTTTTTTGATAAATACAAAATAATAGAAAAACTAAAAGAAACAGATTATTTAGAATATATCAAACAAAAAGAAATTTTATTTGTTAAAGAAGATCTAAAAAATATTGGTAAAGAAAAAACTGATTATAGCAGATTAGAAAAATACTATAAGAGAAAATTAGTAGATTACGGAGTGATGAAAGAATTAAAAGAAGTAAAAACAATGAATAGTACATATACAAGAAGAAAAGAAGATTTAGGAATAAGAGAACTTGTAGGTACATATTAAAAAAGAGGAAATGCCAATGTATGAATTAGAATATTTAGATATAGAAGAAAACTCAGAATATGAAAATATAATAAAAAAAGTATTAGAAAAATGTTTTGAAACAGAACATTTAGAAAATTCAAAACTATATGTTAGTATAACACTAACAAACCCAGACAATATACATAAAATCAATAAAGAATATAGAAATGTTGATAAAGCAACAGATGTATTATCTTTTCCAATGTTCACAAAAGAAGAGATAGATCAAAAAATTGAAAAAAATGATTTTCAACATGAAGATGTTTTGGGAGATATTATAATATCAATAGAAAAAGTTAAAGAACAAGCGCAAGAATATGAACATAGCTTTGAAAGAGAATTTGCATATATGATAGTTCATGGATTTTATCATCTAATGGGATATGACCATATAAGAGAAGAAGATAAAGTAATAATGAGACCAAAAGAAGAAAAAGTTTTAAATGAACTTGGAATTAGAAGGGAAGAAATGAATGAAGAATAAAGAACTAATAACATTAGTGGTTATATTAGTAGTTTTGGTCGTAATTGCTGGAGGAGCACTAGCATATAAAATAATAACAAAAAAACAGCCAGTAGAACCATCAAATGAAATAATTTCTGAAGAAGATAATAAAGAAGAAAATATTGTTGTACCACAAAAACAAATAAATATTTATAATGGACAAGATAGGCCAATAGCATTTATGATAGATAACCATTCTGGTGCATGGCCACAAATAAATATAAGTCAAGCATATATGGTATATGAGATAGTTGTAGAAGGTGGAGAAACAAGATTAATGGCATTATTCAAAGGAAAGAATCTTGAACAAGTAGGACCAATTAGAAGTTCAAGACACTATTTCTTAGATTATGCTCTTGAAAATGATGCAATATATGTTCATCATGGATGGAGTCCACAAGCAGAACAAGATATTTCAACATTAGGTGTAAATAATATAAATGGTATAACAGAAAGTTCTTCAAGTTTCTGGAGAATCAAAGGAAAATCAGCACCACATAATTTAGTAACAAGCACAGATAAAATTCTAAAAATAGCTGAAAGAAAAGGATATAGAACAACATCAACTCAAAAAAGCGTATTAAACTATGTTGCTGATGAAGTTGAACTATCAGAAGAAGATTCAATAACAGCAGAAACAGTTACAATACCACATTCAAATTTACAAACAGTAAAATATGAATATAATCCAGAAACAAAAACATATACAAGATATGCAAGAGGAAAATTACAAAAAGATAATATTACAGGTGAAGCAATAACAACCAAAAATATAATAATAACAATGTGTGACAATTATACATTAGCAGATGATGAACAAAAAGGAAGACAAGGCTTAAAAAATATAGGCACATTTGACGGATATTATATAACAAATGGAAAAGCAATTAAAATTAAATGTACAAAATCTGCAAGAAATCAAAAAACACAATATAAAGGTTTAGATGGAAATGAAATAAATGTTAATGATGGAAATACATTTGTTAATATATGTCCAACAGATGCAAATATAAAAATAGAATAAAAATGTTTAAAATTACAAAAAAAGTGCTATAATAATAGTGTTTAAATCATTTTGAGGGGGAATTACGATGGAAACAACAAAGAAAGTAGTATTAGTAGGAGCAGGATTTGTAGGAACAAGCATGGCTTATTCACTATTAAATCAAGGAGGAGTTGACGAATTAGTATTAATAGATGTCAACAAAGATAAAACAGTAGGAGAAGAAATGGATTTAGCACATGGCTTACCATATGCACCACAAAAAATGAAAATAAAAGCAGGAGATTATGATGAATGTAAAGACGCAAATGTAGTTGTAATCACTGCAGGACTTGCACAAAAACCAGGACAATCAAGATTAGAATTAGCTGTTGCAAATGCAAAAATCATGAAAGACATAACAAAAAATGTAATGGCAAATGGATTTAAAGGAATATTTATAATTGCAAGTAATCCCGTAGACTTAATGTCATATGTAGTTGCAGAAGTTTCAGGAATGCCAAAAGAAAGAATAATAGGATCTGGTACAGTTCTTGATACTGCAAGATTAAGATATTTAATTGCAGAATACCTAGAAGTATCTAGCAAAAATGTACATGCATACATTTTAGGAGAACATGGAGATTCATCATTTGTACCTTGGGAACATTGCTATGTTGGATGTAAAAAAATAATAGATATAATGAAAGACAATAATCATCCAATGGAAGATTTAAAGAAAATTCATGATGGAGTATGGAAAGCAGCATATGAAATAATAGAAAAGAAAAAAGCAACATATTATGGAATAGGAATGGCACTAAATAGATTAGTAAAAGCTGTATTAAATGATGAAAATTCTATTTTAACAGTTTCAACATATCAAAGAGGAGAATATGGTCAAGAAGGTTTATATATAGGAGTTCCAGCAATCATTAACAAAAATGGTGTAAAAGAAATACTAGAATTAAAACTTAATAAAGCTGACCAAGAAAAATTCAACAAAAGCTGTGAAATAATGAAAGAAAATATAGAAAAAGAAATTAAACCAATTTTAGCAGAAAAATAAAAAACTATTGACAAATTAAAAAAAATTATGTAAAATAGGATTTATTATAATAATTGCGTATGAACAAAGCAAAGTATTTAGAACAATGCTTATAGAGAATAAGGATCGTGGCTGTGAGTCCTTTAAGTCATTCTAAAATATGAAACACTTTGGAGCAAATAGATAAAGAGAGGAAAGTGTAACCATTACATTTTCAAGCTGGGTGGCACCGCGAAAGATATTCGTCCCTGCATTTTTATGCAGGGACTTTTTGCATGTAAAAAAAGGAGGACAAGAAATGAACGAATACAGAACACATCATTGTGATGAAATTAGTTTAGAAGATGTAGGAAAAAAAGTAAGAATTGCAGGATTTGTGCAAACAATAAGAAACCATGGAGGAGTTGTATTCCTTGACATAAGAGATATGTATGGAATTACACAAGTTGTAACATCAGGAGATGAAAAAGAAGTTGAATTTGCATCACATATTCCAATAGAATCATCTGTAACAGTATATGGAACAGTTAGAAAAAGAGATGAAGAAACTATAAACTTGAAAATAAAAACAGGTTTAGTAGAAATATTTATAGAAGAAATAAAAATTCTAGGAAAACGTACAAAAAATTTACCGTTTGAAATAAATTCAAATCAAGATGTAAGAGAAGACTTAAGATTACAATATAGATTTTTAGATTTAAGAAATGAAAAACTAAAAAATAATATAGTATTGCGTGCAAAAGTAATACAATATTTGAGAAATGAAATGATAAAAAAAGGATTCTTAGAAGTTCAAACACCAATATTAACAAGTTCTTCACCAGAAGGAGCTAGAGATTACTTAGTACCAAGTAGACTTCATCCAGGTAAATTTTATGCACTACCACAAGCACCACAACAATTCAAACAACTTTTAATGGTAGCAGGAATAGATAAATATTTTCAAATAGCACCATGTTTCAGAGATGAAGATGCAAGAGCAGATAGAGCACCAGGAGAATTTTATCAATTAGATATGGAAATGTCATTTGCAACACAAGAAGATGTATTCTCAGAGATAGAACCAGTTAT
>CAKPLV010000112.1 GCA_934167735.1 uncultured Clostridia bacterium
GGAATATATGATGTAAAAGTATTTTCAAAAATATTAAAACATGAAATACCAGAAAATACAGTATTAAGCCATGACTTGCTTGAAGGAAGTTATTTAAGATGTGGATTAGCAACAGATATAATATTAATGGATGGATATCCTGCTAAATATACAAGCTTTATGAATAGATTATCAAGATGGATTAGAGGAGATTGGCAGATAATAAGTTGGCTAAAAAGCAATTTAAATACATTATCTAAATATAAAATTTTTGATAATTTAAGAAGAAGTGTATTTGAAATATCTGTTTTAATGCTTTTTTTATATGCATGTATTTATAATAATATTTTTTTTAGTTTGTTAAGTGTAATAATTATTATATATCCATTTATATTAGATTGGCTAGATATTATATTTTCTAAAAAAGAAGGAGAAAGAAAACAAAAAACATTTACACTACGAATTGAAGGAATAAAAGGAGCTGTAATTAGAGCAATACTAACATTAGGCTGTATTCCTTATAAAGCATATATAGAATTAATCACAATAATAAAAACATTATATAGATTAATAGTTACTAAAAAACATTTATTAGAATGGATGACATCAGAGGAAGCTGAAAAACAATCAAAAACAGATATAATAACATATTATAAAACAATGTATATAAATGTAGTAATAGGCTTAATTACAATAGTATTGGGAATTTTTTATAAAAATATATGTCACATTCTTTTAGGAGCAATATGGGTAGTAATACCATATTTTATGTGTGAAATAAGTAGAATAAGAGAAAGAAAAAGTACTAAAGAAATTTTAAATAAAGAAGAACAGAAATATGTATTTGAAATTGCAGAAAAAACTTGGAAATTTTTCAAAACATTTTTAACAAAAGATAATAATTATTTGATTCCTGACAATTATCAAGAAGACAGAAAGCCATTAATTGTAGATAGAACATCTTCAACAAATATAGGACTTTCACTACTTGCTGTAATATCAAGTTATGATATGGGATTAGAGAATTTAAATGATACATTACAATTACTAAAGAATATTATAAATACAATATCAGAACTTCCAAAATGGAATGGACATTTATATAATTGGTATAATATAAAAAATAAAACACCACTTGTACCTCAATATGTATCAACTGTTGATAGTGGAAATTTTGTAGGATATTTATATACAACAAAATCATTTCTAATTGAACTTGAATTAGAAGAAGTAAAACCATTAATTGATGAAATAACTTCAATGATTAACAATACAGATTTTAATAAATTGTATAGTGAAGAACAAAGATTATTTTCAATTGGGTTTAATATTGAAGAAAATAAATTAACAGATTCATATTATGATTTACTTGCATCAGAGGCAAGACAAGCAAGTTTAATTGCAATTGCAAAAAAAGATGTATCAATAAAACACTGGAACAATTTAAGTAGAACAATGACAGTATTAAAAAAATATAAAGGTTTAATATCATGGTCAGGAACCTCATTTGAATATTTGATGCCAAATATCAATATTCCTTGTTATATGGGAAGCTTGTTAGATGAGTCTTGTAAATTTGTAATAATGAATCAAATTGAATATAGTAAAAAACTTGGTATACCATTTGGTATTTCAGAAGCGGCATTTAATTTAAAAGATTTACAATCTAATTATCAATATAAAGCATTTGGAATCCCATGGCTTGGACTAAAAAGAGGATTAGCAGATGAAATGGTTGTTGCAACATATGGAAGTATGCTTGCAATAACTCAAATTCCTAAAGAAGTTGTAGAAAACCTAAAAAAACTTGAAGAAAGTGGAATGTACAATCAATATGGATTTTATGAATCAATAGATTACACACCAGAAAGATTAAGTAAAGGAAGAAAATATGAAACAGTAAAAACTTATATGGCACATCATCAAGCATTAATATTATTATCAATTAATAATTTATTTAATAATAATATATTCCAAAAAAGATTTATGGAAAATCCAGAGATAGAATCTGTTAAAATATTATTACAAGAAAGAATGCCAGATAAATTTACAATTACAAAGGAAAATAAAGAGAAACCTGAAAAGATAAAATATCAAGATTATGATAATTATAGTGTTAGAGAATATTCAAAAATAGATGAAAAGATTATTAGAGGAAATGTGATTGGAAATGAAAAATATACAGTAATTATTAATCAAAAAGGAAATGGTGTAAGCAAATTTAATGATATATATGTAAATAGATTTAAGAGAACAGATGACTATAATCAAGGGATATTTTGTTATATTAAAGATATACAAACAAATGAAATATGGTCTGCAACAGGAAATCAAAATTGTGAAAAAGTCTCAATAAAATTTGCACCAGATAAAGATACTTTTGAAAAAGAAAATAATAATATAAGAACTAAATATAAAATTACAGTTGATGCAAATGAACCTGTTGAAATAAGAAGATTAGAAATTTATAATAATGACACAGAAGATAAAATATTTGAAATAAGTAATTATTTTGAGCCTGTTTTGTCAAGAAAAGAACAAGATTATGCTCATCAAGCATTTAATAGTTTATTCTTAAAATACAAATATGATGAAGATATTGATGCAATAGTTGTAAATAGAAGAAATAGAGAAAATAATCAAGAAAAACTATACATGTTTGCAAAAATGCAAACAAATGGAGAAAAAATAGGTGAAACCGAATATGAAATAAATAGAGAAAAATTTGTTGGAAGAAATAATTTAAAAATTCCACAAATGATTGAAAATTCAACACCATATTCTAAAAAAATAGGACTAGTAACAGATGGAATTGTAGCTTTGAAAAATACAATTAGAATAAAAAGTGGAGAATATGCATATGTTGATTTCTTAATATCAATTTCATATGATTCTAAAGAAGCAAAAGAAAATCTTGAAAAATATAAAATAATAGATAATGTAAATAGAGAATTTGAAATTGTACATGCAAAAAATGAGTCAGAATCAAGATATTTAGAAATAAAAGGAAAAGATATAGATGTATATCAAAATATAGTAGGTTATTTATTTTTTGACAATCCATTAATGAAAAACAGAAAGATTGGATATAAGACATATGAACAAAAAGAATTATGGAAATATGGTATTTCTGGTGATTTACCAATAATTACAGTATCTATAAAATATATTAATGATATAGATGTAATAAATCAAATTATAAAAGCTTATGAATATTTAAGAAATAAAAATATAAAAACAGAACTTGTAATTTTAGATGAAGAAAAATATAGTTATGAAAACTATATTAGAGATGAAATCGAAAGTGTAATATTAAATAGACATATTGCATATTTGAAAAATATTTATGGTGGAATATTTGTATTATCAACAAAAGACATGAATATTCAAGATATAAATTTGATAAAATTTGTATCAAAATTAGTGCTAGATGCTCATTTAGGTAGTTTAGAAAATATATTAAAAGATATGGAAGAAGAATATATTGATAATTATAAAGGAACTGAATATGAGAAAAAAATAATAAAAATTGAAGATAAAACAGAAGATATAAAAATATTAAATGACAAATTTAAATATTATAATGAATATGGTGGATTTTCAGAAGATGGAAAAGAATATATAATAAATATAAATTCACAAAATAAACTTCCTACAACATGGAGTCATATTATGGCTAATAACAAATTTGGAACAGTAGTTACAGAAAGTAATGGTGGTTATGTATGGTATAAAAATAGTAGATTAAATAGAATTACATGTTGGCATAATAATAGTACTGTAAATATTCCGTCAGAAATTTTATATATTAAAGATTTAGAAAATGAAAAAATTTGGACTCCAACAGCAATGGCAATTCCAGATGAGAAAAACTATAATGCAATATTTGGTTTTGGATATGCAAAATATGTTCATAGTTCTGATGAAATAGTACAAGAATTAGAAATTTTTATAGCAAAAGAAGAAAGTGTAAAAATAAATATATTCACGTTGAAAAATAATGCACCAAAAAAGAAAAAACTAAAAATTGTATATTATTTAAAAGTAGCATTAGGAGAAGATGAAATAAAATCAAATGATTATATAAAAATTCAAAAAGATGATAATTCAAATATGGTAATAGCACAAAATTTATATAATACAGATG
>CAKPLV010000113.1 GCA_934167735.1 uncultured Clostridia bacterium
GTATCACTATGACATCCTATTTCATGACCTTTTTCATATATTTTCTTAACTGATTCGGGATATCTGTCTATCCAATCTCCTACAATGAAAAAAGTTAGTTTTACATTATTATTTTCTAATACTTCTAAAATTTGATCTATATCATCATTTGTCCACGCACAATTTATAGTAAATGCAATTTTTTTCTCGTTAGTTTGAACATTATATATTGGAATCTTCTTATCTACAGTTGATGTTGTAATCATCTGAACTGAATTGATATTTGCAATTCCTATTAATATTGCAACTGTTAAAACTGATACAATATATGTTTGAATTTTTTCTTTACTTAGTACTAAAAACATTTTAACCTCCTCTTTCCTCTTAATATATATGTATATTCTTATAGTTTATTACTTCCACCAAATGATTATGCTCTGTTTTTATTTTTATCCACAAATTTTAAAATATCAAATTTTGTCACTTTTTGTTTTTAGTGCTTTTTGCTACATTTGAATAGACTATATTTACTCTTTTTATTGTTATACTTCATTTATATGTTTTTTCAAAGAGGTGATTTTATGTATTTATCTGATGCTATAAGAAATAGAATTAGATTTTATCAAAAAGAGAAAAAGATGAGTCTTTGGGCTCTATTTAAAGCATCTGGCGTACCAATGTCAACTCTTGCAGCATTTATGAGTGGCAAAACTGAATTGGTAAAACTTGATACTTTACTTCATATTTGTGAAGGATTTAGTATTACATTAACAGATTTCTTTGAAGATGATGTTTTCAAAGATGTCGAACAAGATTAATTAACTATTAGAGAACACTATCTGTTCTCTTTTATCATTTTTGTAATATTTTTGTAATATAAATGTAATGTATTTGTAATACACTTTTCCGACAAAATATTGTATAATATATTTGACAATTTAATATACAAAAAGACAAAATTGGAGGATAAAATGAGCATTGAATCTGACTTAAGAAAAGATGGTATTAGAGTAGTTGACATTCTTGATACAATGACTGTAAATAAAATCGCTCATAATATAGCTATTAAACTTTGTGATACATTTCCCGAACTTGGTTTCAGTGAAAACACATTGTTTACAAAATTGTCTCAATTAAATATGTATAGAGCCACAATGCCTGAAGGTATGGCTGAAGCAAATTATTTTTACAAAAACACATCAATCTATTTTAATTCTAAAATTGATGTTGATGATTTAGAAGAATTTGCTATTCATGAATGTATACACTATATTCAAGAGATAAAAGATAAGAAAAACAATCTTGTTCGTATGGGATTATGTGATTTTGATAACCTAAGGATTGTTGGTATGGGACTAAATGAAGCTGCAGTTCAATATATGACATCAAAAGTCATTGGAATTGATACCGACTATGTTAAATATTATGGAATTTCATTTAGAACTTCAAGTCCTTCTTATTACCCTTTGGAATGTAATTTGATTGAACAAATGGCTTATATAACTGGTGATTCTATTTTATATGATAGTACATTTACAAGTAATGATAAATTCAAAAATCGTTTTATTGAGCTTACTTCTGAAAAAGCTTATGATAATATTGAATATTGTGTTGACAGAATTCTTGAACTTGAGGAAGATGTAATAAGACTTGGCAATAAATTTTCATCTTATGATGAGAAAAACAAAAAAGTTGATAAAATCGTAAAGAAATCAGATAATTGTAAGTCTAAAATTGCAGAATATTTTATTAGAGCTCAAGATACTATTATAAAAACTTATTTTAATAAATCTTTTAAAAATATTAATAATTTAGAAGAACTTGATAATTTTAGAAAGAATTTGGAACATTATAAGGATTTAGTCGGTCGTACAGACGATTATACATTCTTTGATGATTACTATACTGAAACAATGTCTGCATTAGAACATAAATCTAATGTATTAGAAAATGGTGGCATTGAAACAGCTCTAGAATATAAGAAACCAAGTAAAATTATTTCTATATTTAGAGCAATTAAAAACTTCGTAACAGGAGAAAAAATACATAATTAACAAATGACTTACAGTGTACAAAAGACTAAAGTACAAAAGATTAACATACAAAAGATTTGTATCCACTAAAATTTTCTACAAAAGATTTTATTATACAAATGATAATTTTCTACAAACGATAAAAAAGTTGTGATTAATTCACAACTTTTTTCGTTTCTAAATATTTAATTATTGCATATACCGCATCTCTTCCTGATCTTGCAGCATAAGCAACTGTTGATTTTTCACCAGCAACATCTCCACCTGCAAATATCTTAGAATTTGATGTTTGTTTTGATTCATTAATTTCTATATATCCCCATTGATTTAGTTTTAAATTTAATTCGTCAACAATTTCTTTTTCTGTTTTTGATCCAAGTGCCATAACAATATAATCAATATCTAATAAATAATTGCTATCTTTTATATTTACAGGGACTTTTCTGCTTTCTCCTTCTTTTTCAACCAATTCAGTTTTTATTAATTCAACTTTCTCAACATGTTTATTTCCTATTATTTTTACAATATTATTTTGAAATAAAAACTCTATTCCTTCTTGTTTAGCTGATTCAATTTCTTTTTTTTCTGCAGGCATTTGTTCTTCTGCCCTTCTATATATAACTTTAACAGATTCAGCACCTAATTTTTGAATTGTTCTTGCACAATCCATTGCAACATTGCCTCCACCTATTACTGCTACTTTTTTTCCTTTATAATTGGGATGTATTCCTTTTTCAAGTAATTCATTTCCTCCAAATACACCTTCTAAATTTTCACCTTCAACACCCATTTGAGTTGAAATATTTGCACCTATAGCAATAAATATTGCATCATATTTTTTACATAGTTCATCTATTTCAAGATTTTTTCCAAGTTCTTTATTATATTCTACTTTTAATCCTAAATCTAGTATATTATCTATTGTTTCTTTTACAATCTTTTTAGGCAATCTGAATTCAGGAATACCATGAACTAATAATCCACCCAAATAATCATGTTTTTCATAAATTGTTACATCATATCCATTCTTTAATAAAAATCCTGCTGCTGTTAACCCTGCTGGTCCACTTCCTATTATTGCAATCTTCATATTATTTTTTTCATTTTTCTCTGATGATATTTTATAATTTTCCTTTATTGCAAAATCTCCAACTATTCTTTCAAGCTCTCCAATATTTACAGGATTACCTTTTATCCCTCTTACACAAGATCCTTCACATTGTTTTGTATGTGGACAAATTCTTCCACATACTGCAGATAAAACAGTAGTTTCTGATAAAATCTCATATGCTTTTTTGTAATTTTCTTCTTTTACCTCTTTTATAAATGCTGGTATATTATTTCCAAGAGGACATCCTTTTTTTGAACATGGTTTTACAGGACAATTCAAGCAATATCCTGCCATTTCATTTATTTCTTTCATATGCTATTCTCCATTTTTTATTTCATTTTATATTTTTTCATTTTATAAGTCAATCTTTTTGACCTTCTAGTTCATATGTTTTATATTTTTCTAAAACTTCTTGTAAATCTTTAATAAAATCTATCTTTTTAGTTTCATCTCTTAATAATGCTGCCGGATGCCAAGTAGGCATGTACAAAATTCCTCTTTTCTGTATCCATTTTCCTCTACTTGCTGTAATTCCATATTCTTTTCCAAGAATGTTTTTTAGTGCTACACTTCCTAATAAAACTATAATTTTAGGTTTGACTAAAATTACTTGATTTCTTAAATAATCTAAGCAAGCATTTGCTTCATCTTCTTGTGGATTTCTATTTGCTGGTGGTCTACATTTTACAACATTTGCTATATATACATCTTCTCTTTTTAGTCCTATTGCTTCAAATGCCATATTCATTAGTTTTCCTGCTTTTCCTACAAATGGTATTCCCTGTGTATCTTCATCAGCTCCAGGTCCTTCTCCAATGAACATTAGATCTGCATTTTTGTTTCCTGTACCAAATACAACGTTTTTTCTTGTCGTACAAAGCTTACATTTTTGACATTTGCTTGCATCTTCTTCTAATTGCTCCAAATTATTATACATTTATTATACACTTCCTATATTAAAAATTTTCATTGCATTTTGATATGTTATCTTTGATAC
>CAKPLV010000114.1 GCA_934167735.1 uncultured Clostridia bacterium
ATCAAATAGAAAATATCCATATGTTGATTTTAAACCAGATAGAGAACCAGGAAAAGAAATATTACAAGTAAAAAATATTTCAAAAACAATAAATGGAGAAAAAATATTGGACAATATATCATTTACAGTAAAAACCGGTGATAAAATTGCTTTTTTAGCAGACAATGAGAATGCTAAAACAATATTATTCCAAATAATAGCAGGAGAATTAGAACCTGATGAAGGAGAACTTATTTGGGGAACAACTATAACAAAATCATATTTTCCAAAAGATAATAATTATTTGTTTAACACAGATGAAAATCTTACAGAATGGCTTAGAAAATATTCAAAAGATCCAGATGAGACATATGTTAGAGGATTTTTAGGAAGAATGTTATTTTCAGGTGATGAATCATTGAAAAAAGCAAGTGTAATATCTGGAGGAGAAAAAGTAAGATGTGTATTAGCAAAAATGATGTTATCAGGTGCAAACTTCTTAATATTTGATGAACCAACAAACCATCTAGATATGGAAAGTATTACAGCAGTAAATGATGGAATGAGTAAATTTAAAGGAAACCTATTATTTACATCACATGATCATCAATTAACACAAACAGTTGCAAATAGAATTATAGACATAAAGAAAGATAAAGTAATAGATAGAGAAGTTACATATAATGAATATTTAGGAATAGAATAAAAAGAAGATTCAAGAATTTATTTCTTGAATCTTTTTTGAATATTAAGTATCCGTAGTACTTTGTGAAAGTTATGTGAATATTATTTACAAAAGATAATTCAAATGGTAATATAATCTAAGAACAAAAATGTGAGGAGGAAAAATTGTGATTCGAGTTGAAAATATTACAAAAAAATATGGAAGTTTTATAGCCGTAAATAATATAAATTTTGAAATAAAAGAAGGAGAAATTGTTGGATTTTTAGGCCCAAATGGTGCTGGAAAAAGTACAACAATGAATATGATTACAGGATTTATTGAACCAACTTCAGGAAGAATAATTGTAGATGGATATGACATCTCAAAAAAACCTAAAAAAGCAAAAGAACAAATAGGGTATATGCCAGAAGGAGTGCCATTATATAGTGATTTAACAGTTAAAGAATTTGTAACATATATGGCAGAGCTAAAAGGTGTTAACAAAAAAGAAAAAAAAGAGAAAGTACAAAAAGTAATTGAAGCAACAGGATTAAGTGATGTTCAAAACAAACTAACAAGAAATTTATCAAGAGGGTATAAACAAAGAGTTAGCATGGCAGGTGCTTTAGTAGGAGAACCCAAAGTAATTATATTAGATGAACCAACAGTTGGACTAGATCCAAAACAAGTAACAGAAATAAGAGCATTGATAAAAGAGCTAGGAAAAACTCATACAGTAATATTAAGTTCACACATTTTATCAGAAGTTAGTCAAATATGTAATAGAGTAATAATTATAAATAAAGGACAAATAGTTGCAATAGATACACCTGAGAATTTAGAGAAGAAGGTAGTTAAAGGTAACCCTATATATGTAACAGTTGAAGATCCTGAAGATAAAATGGATACAATAAAAGAAAAACTAGAAAAAGTAAAAGAAATAAAATTAGTTACCAAAAATGAAGACAAAACAAAAAAATATATTATAACTACAGAAAATGATGAAGATATAAGAAAAGAAATATTTGAAATATTCGCAAAAGAAGGAATAACAATATTTGAAATGAAAAAAGCTGATGCGACACTAGAAGACGCATTTATGCAATTAATTAATGCTGAAAAAAATGATGAAGGAGGAAAAGAATAATGTGGGCAGTATTCAAAAAAGAATTTAAAAGCTACTTTTTATCACCGGTTGGATATATAGTAATAGGAATATTTCTATTTGTATTTAGTGTATTCTTTTATGCTACAACATTTACATATGGAACAGTAGATTTAGGAGCATTATATTATTATACTGCATTATATGGACTAATAATAATAGCACCAATTTTAACAATGAGAATGTTTGCAGAAGAAAGAAAAAGTGGAACAGAACAAATAATTTTAACATCACCAGTTAGTATGACAGGTGTTGTAATAGGAAAATTTTTAGCTGCAATGGCTGTTATAGGAATTACATTATTAATGTCATTTATGTATTTCTTTATCGTCCTATATTTTGGAAAACCAAATATATTAGGTGTATTAGTTAATATGCTTGGATTTGTACTAGTAAGTGCAGCAGCAATATCAATAGGAATGTTTGCATCAAGTATCACAGAAAATCAAATAATAGCAGGTGTAATAACAATAGCATTCTTAATTATGTCATTATTTATGCAAAATATAAATGATGCATTAAAAAGTGTAGCAATAATGAACTTTTATCAAAAATTCCCAAGTGGAGTAATATCATTAAGTGAAATCGTAGGATTATTATCATTTACAGGAATGTTTATTTCATTCACAATAATGATAATGCAAAGAAGAAAATTAGTTAAATAGATAGGAGAGGGAAAAAAGTGAAAAAGTTTTTAGAAATTATAAAAAACAAATGGCTTATAAAAGGAACAACAACAATAGCCTTAATTTTAATTATAATTGCAATTTACCTTGGACTTAATTGGGGCGTTGGTAAAATAAACATGGAAGACTTAGATTTGACAGAAAAGAAATTATATTCTATATCTGATGAAACAAAAACAAAATTAAAAGATTTAAAAGATGATATTACAATATTATTAATAAACCAAGATAATTATGTAGATAATTTTGTAAAAAAATATTCAATATATAGTGATAAAATAAAAGTTGAAGAAGTATTAGATTTATCATCAAGAGCAGATTTAATGACAAAATACAATCTTGAAAGTACAGATAGTTTAATTGTAATTCAAAATGGAGAAAAAGAAAAAACACTTTCAAGTACAGATTTAGTAACATATGATTATTCAGCTGGTAAACAAATAGATACAACAGAAGAGGCTGTTACAAATGCAATTGTAGGACTTACAATTACAGAAAAACCAAAAATTTATATAGTATCAGAAGGAACATATTATGATGTTGAACAAGTTTTAACACAAATAACTTCAACATTAGAAGCAGACTCAAATGAAATAGAATATTTAGACATATATACAAAAGGTGGAATTCCAGAAGACTGTGATTGCTTAGTATTAACAACTATGGCTAGAGATTTTTCAGAATTAGAAAGAGATAAAGTACTTGAATATATAAATAAAGGTGGTAGAATAATGATGATGACATCACAAAATTTACTAAATATTGAAACACCTAATTTCAATCAAGTATTAGAACAATATGGAATTTCAATTGGATATGGAGCAGTAATAGAACAAAACTCAAATCAAATGTTATCTGGTATGCCAGAATTTATAATCCAACAAGCTAGTGCAAGTTTTATGTCAAAAATTGATATGACACTTAAAATTGCAATGTTAGATGCTGGTAAAATAGAATTTGCAGATGAAGATAAATTAACAGAACTTGGTGTAGATTATGAAACAATTTCTAAATCAGGAGATACATCATTTGTAAGAAATAATTTTAGTTTACAAACATATTCAAGAACAGATTCAGATAGTGAAGAAGGATCATCAATTACAGGAGCATTAGTTACTAAAAAAATATCAGATGATGTAAAATCAGAATTAATAATATATTCAAATGAATTATTTGCAACAAATTCTACTGTACCTGTAAGCAATGGATATTATATGTATGCTTCAGATTTGTATAATAATAAAGATGTTATATTAAATTCAATTTCATATTTAACAGAAAGACAAGATACAATAACAATTAGAAAATCAAATGATGAAGAAAAATATACAGTAACAGATGCAGAAGATGCAATTATAAAAACAATAATATTTATAATTCCTGTATTAATAATTGGAATAGGAATTGTAGTATGGCAAGTAAGAAGAAGAAAAAAATAAAAATAAAGGTTCTCATATAAAATTTATATGAGAGCTTTTTTGTATAATATGAAATATTTGAAAATATAATCTATTAAGAGGAATATATAATGAGTAGAATATTTAAT
>CAKPLV010000115.1 GCA_934167735.1 uncultured Clostridia bacterium
TTGAGGCTCTGCTTGTAACATAGCCCTATGGGCGTTATAAGTAAAATACCTCCGGCTAAGCCAGAGGATTTTTATTTTGGTAAATTATATATATCTATTGCAAAAAACAAGAAATTAAGATATAATAGAAAACCAAGAAAAAAGTGAGGAGCTCAAGATGTTTGTAGATGAAAATATAGTTAATGAATTATATGAAGAGGCAGGAGATACAAGAGTAGAAAAGGCCAAATTATATGTTAAATTAGGAAAAGTAGAAATAGAAAAAATAAATTATGAAAATGAACAAAACTTTGAAATAACAGGAAAAGTTACAGGGCAAGAAATATATAGAACTCATATTAGTATTGGAGACGGAGAAATTCAAGATGTAACATGTGAATGTACAGATTATCAAAATAGATATGCTTCATGTAAACATATTGTTGCAACAATGATGGAGTTTCAAAAAAATAGTAGATATGAAGAAATGCTAAAAAGCAAAGATGTAAATACAAAAAATAAAATGATTTCAGATTCAAAATATAGAAGTTTTAAACAAATTGTAAATACATTATATACAGAAGAAATGCAAGAAATAGAACAAGAAAAGCATATAGAGAATCAGGAAAAAATAAAAATTGAACCTAAAATAATATTTGACAAACACACAAATAATATGCGTATAGAATTTAAAATAGGAAATCAAAAAATGTATAAACTTAAATGTTTATCAGATTTTTATAATATATTTTTAAATAAAGAAAAATATAAATATGGAAACAAGTTAGAATTTAGACATACAAAAGAGATTTTTGAAGAAAAAGATCAAGAATTATTAGAATTCATATTAAGTAATGCAGAAACAATTAGATTTGTCAATTCAGAAGCAAATCCCAATTATAGATATTATGGGAAAATAGTAAATGATTCTTATATTTCATTAAATACTGGTAATTTAGACACAATATTTGAAATTTTAAAAAATCAAAAGATTCAATTTCAAAAAGAAACAGAAGAAGACAATTTGGAATTAATAAATGAAAACCCACCAATCAATTTTGTTATGAAAAAAAGCAAAAAAGATGAATATAAAATCTCTCTAAATCAAAAGATTGATATATTAAGAGACATTGATGTACTTATAGGAAAAGAAAATAAATATTTATTAGTTAAAGACAAAATGTACAGATGTGATAATGAATTTACTCAAACAACATTAAAACTTATAAATATTTTTAAAGACAATTTCCTTAATGAATTAGTATTTGGAAAAGAACAATTACCAGAATTGTTTTCAGTAATCTTACCTAAAATAAAAGATGGAATACAAATTGATGGGATTGATGAAGAAGAACTAAGATTATATAAACCTAAAAAACTAGTTGTAAAAATTTATTTAGATTTTGATGTAAATGATTACATATTAGCAGATGCAAAATTTTGTTATGGAGAAGAGGAATTTAATCCACTACAATCAAAAATAAATATAAAATATCCAAGAGATGTAATTGCAGAAAGTAAAGTAATAAATATATTCAAAAAAACAGGATTTATGTATTATGCTCAAAAAGAATGTTTCATATTACCAGATAATGATAAAATATATGAATTTTTATCAAAAGATATAAATGAATATTTGCAAAAATTTGAAGTAATGGTTACAGACAATTTTAAAACTAAAGAAATAAAACAACCTAAAATAGGAAATCTTGGAGTAAAAATAGAAAATAATTTATTAACAATAGATTTAGATAATATAAATATAGATATAAACGAACTTGATGAAATAATGAAAAAATATGAGTTAAAGAAAAAATATCATAAGCTAAAAGATGGCAGTTTTATTAATTTAGAAGAAAATCCTGATATAGAATTTATAGATAAATTATTTAATGGATTAGATATAAAATTTAAAGATTTAAAAAATGGTGAAATAAAATTACCAGTTAATAGAAGCTTATATTTAAATCAACTTTTAAAAACAGTAAACAATACTCAAATAACCAAAAATTCTGAATATAAAAATATGATAACATCTTTAAATAAAGAAAACGAAAATGATGATATTGAAATTCCTGAAAGCTTAAATCCAATATTAAGATATTATCAAAAATCTGGTTACAAATGGTTAAAAACATTAGATAATTATCAATTTGGAGGAATACTTGCAGATGATATGGGACTTGGAAAAACAATACAAATGTTATCAATAATTGCAGGATATGTTGATACAACTCTTGATTCTAAAGCTTCAATAGTAATATGTCCAAGTTCATTAACTCTAAATTGGCAGAATGAATCACAAAAATTCACTAATAAATTAAAAACATTAGTTATAAAAGGAACATTAACAGAAAGAAAAAATCAAATTGAACATATAGGAGAATATGATCTAATAATAACATCTTATGATTTGGTAAAAAGAGATATAGAGATTTATAAAGAGAAAAAATATAAATTCAAATATTGTATTGCAGATGAAGCTCAATATTTAAAAAATAGTAATACTCAAAATGCAAAAGCAGTTAAAGATATAGAAGCTGAAACAAGATATGCTTTAACTGGAACTCCAATTGAAAATTCTTTAGCAGAACTATGGTCAATATTTGATTATATAATGCCAGGATATTTATTTACATACAAAAAATTCAAAACATTATATGAAATGCCAATTATAAAAGATAATGACCAAAGAGCAATAAATAAATTAAAAATGTTAATAGAACCATTTATATTAAGAAGAACAAAAAAAGAAGTTTTAACAGAATTACCTGAAAAAACAGTAACAGTTTTAAATAATCAAATGAAAGAAGAACAAGAAAAAATTTATTTAAATTATTTGGCTCAAGCTAAAGAAGAAGTATCTGAAACAATAAAATTAAATGGAATAGAAAGAAGTCATATTCAAATATTGGCTTTACTTACAAGATTAAGACAAATATGTTGTCATCCAGGATTATTTATAAAAGACTATCAAGATGGTAGTAGTAAACTAGAACAATGTGTTGAAATAATAAAAGATGCAACAGATTCTGGACACAAAATTTTACTATTCTCTGGATATACTTCAATGTTTGAGTTAATTGAAAAAGAATTGAAAGAAAAAGAAATTCAATATTTTAAATTAACTGGTATGACAAAAGTTGATGATAGAATAAATATGGTTGATGAGTTTAATAGTAATCCTGAAATAAAAGTATTTTTAATATCATTAAAAGCAGGTGGAACTGGATTGAATTTGACAGGTGCAGATATGGTTATACATTATGATCCATGGTGGAATGCATCAGCTGAAAATCAAGCAACAGATAGAGCATATAGGATAGGACAAAAAAATAATGTTCAAGTTTATAAACTTATAACAAAAAATTCAATAGAAGAAAAAATATATGAATTACAACAAAAGAAATCAAACTTAATAGATAATGTACTTGATACAAAGACATCATTTATTAGTAAATTAACAAAAGAAGATATAATGAATTTATTTGAATAGAGGAAGAATATGAAAGATTATATAACAGTAATAGGTGGTGGGCTTGCAGGTAGCGAAGCGGCTTATCAAATTGCAAAAAGAGGAATAAAAGTTAAATTATATGAAATGAAACCCACTAAATATACGGAAGCACATACAAATAAAGATTTAGCTGAAATTGTATGTAGTAATTCTTTTAAATCAAATTTACATACAAACGCATGTGGACTTTTAAAAGAAGAATTAAGAGAATTAGATTCATTGTTAATAAAAATAGCTGATGAAACACAAGTGCCTGCAGGTCAGGCACTTGCAGTTGATAGAGAACTTTTTTCGAGAAAAGTAACTGAAGAATTAGAAAAAAATGATCTAATTGAAATAATTCATGAAGAAGTAAAAAAAATAGAAGACATAGCAAAAGACGGAATAGTAATTATTGCAACAGGACCTTTAACTTCAGAAGCATTAGCTGAAAATATTTCAAAAGTTATTGATGAAGACAAATTATATTTTTATGATGCAGCTGCTCCAATTGTAACAAAAGAAAGTTTGAATTTTGATATAGCATTCATGGGAAATAGATA
>CAKPLV010000116.1 GCA_934167735.1 uncultured Clostridia bacterium
CTTTTTGTTCTTTTTCTTTTAAATCAAATAATTTTGATTTTAACATTTTCATTGCTGTTTCTCTATTTTGAATTTGAGAACGCTCTGATTGACATGCAACTACAATGTTTGTTGGAATGTGTGTTATTCTTACAGCTGATGACGTTTTATTAATATGTTGACCACCAGCTCCAGATGCTCTATATGTGTCTATTCTAAGATCATCTGGATTGATATTTATTTCTATATCATCTGTTATTTCTGGTAAAACTTCAAGTGATGCAAATGATGTGTGTCTTCTTCCACCACTATCAAAAGGAGAAATTCTAACTAATCTATGTACTCCCATTTCTCCTTTTAAATATCCATATGCATTTAATCCTATAACTTCAAATGTAACACTTTTTATTCCAGCTTCTTCTCCTTCAAGATAATCTAGCTCTTTTACTTCATATCCATTTTTTACAGCCCATCTAGTGTACATTCTATATAACATTTCTGCCCAGTCTTGTGATTCTGTTCCACCTGCTCCTGGGTGAAGTGTTAGGATTGCATTTAATTTATCATATTTTCCTGATAATAATGTTTCTAGTTGTAATTTTTCAATTTCTTTTTCTAATTTTTGTGTAGATTTTAATATGTCTTTTACAAAACTTTCATCATTTTCAAGTTCTGCTAATTCTGTTAAATCTTCTATTTCACTTATTTCATTACATATATTTCTATAATTATCTATTTTTGTTTTGTGTTGTTTTAGTTCTGCCAATATTTTGGCTGTTTCATTTGAATCTTTTTGCCAAAAGTTTTCATCTGCTATTTGGTTTTCAAGTTCAGTCTTACTTTTTTCTAATTCTACAATGTCAAAGAGACTCACCTAAACTTTGTACTTTTTCTTTTAGAATATTTAGTTTTCTTGAATTTTCTTCTAATTCTATCATGTTTTCACTCCTTTATTTGTAGTCTTTTTCACTTAACACAGGATATGTGAATTCTTGTCCTCCTGTTGTGAATGTTTTAGATTCTGTATGATTTTTACTCATTGTTTCAGATCCTTTTAAGAAATATTGGTATCTTGATTTATTTGATAATTTTCCTCCACCAACAATTATTGGATCATCCCATGTAACATCAACAGCATACCAATTACCAGCTAATTTAACATAATTCCATGCATGGTTTTCTGTTTTACCATTACTATTTGTTCCTATACCAATTACTATTGCATTTTCTATTTCTGCTTGGTTCATTAAATATTGGAATGCTTTAGCATATCCTTCACATACACATACTTTATTTACTAATGCACCATATATATCATATATATTGTTTTCAGTTACTGTTCTATCATAGTCTATTGTGTCTATTAAATAGTCATGTATTTTTCTTATTTTCTCATAATCACTCAATCCATATGTTTCAACCATTATTTGATCTTTTATTTGTTCAATTTCTGCAAAACTGTTATCTACATCATCTTTTGAGAAAAATGTGTCTGAAAAATAATTTACTTGTTTTCCACTATTTATATATACATTATATCTAACACCCATGATTTTAGTTATTTTTTCTATGTTTATATACATTTTTGTAGCATTTAAGAAAAATGCTTCTGGATTTTCGTATAAAAATGCTTCTATTGCAGACTGATAATTACTTTGAAGCACATCATATCCATCTTCTTGTGATAATGTTTCTGAAAATGCATTTCCAAATTCTATTGTATACATTCCTGTTTTTAAATTATCCATATTAGCATATAATTTATCATATATTAATTTTGAATCACTATTTAGTTGATTATATAAAAATCTACTTTTAAATTCTGTATTATTATTTTCTTCTGTATTTTTTATTTCTGAAAATAGGTTTTCATCTGTATTCGAACTAACATTTCTTATTTCTTCTTTTGTTTCTTTATATTCAATTGTTGGATAACCTGCTTCACTAAGTGTAAATTCTAATGAACCATTTCCTGATATTTCATTATACATCACAAATCCAAATATTCCTAGTATTGCAATTAATACAAGTATTGTTAATACTAACAAAAAATTAAATATTTTATCTTTCATATTTTATCCTCTTTTTTCATATTTATCTTTAGTATAACATTAATTTTTCTTATTTACAATCATTTATTTTAATTCTTTTAATGCATTTTCTGCTGTTTTGTCTTTATCAAATTTTCTAATAAGGAATAGCACTAAAAATGTAAAAATAAATGTTAGTAAATATATTATAATACTAATTTTCCAGTTACCTTTTGAAAAATATTGTCCAACAATTGTTGATGATATAATTGATGGAAATCTGCAAAATGTTGCTATCATAATAAATCTTAATGGCTTAATTGGAAATAATGCTCCAAGATATGTTAATAAATCTTTTGGTGTTCCAATTATTGCAAAACATATTGCAAATATATATTCAATTTTTTTAGGATCTTGAAAAATCTTGCTATTTTCAATTTTGTCTATCTTGTTTTTGTCAAATGAATCATATATTAATTCTTTTCCAAATTTTCTAACTAAGAAAAATATTACTGTTGTTGTTAATGCAACTGAGAAAAATATAAATATTGTTCCACCTATTGCACCATAACACATTCCTGCGAGAACTTCTAATGGTTCACCTGGTAATACTACCAAAAATATTTGTGCAAATTGTAATCCTAATAACATTAGAAATCCTAAAATTCCTGAATCACTAACTTTTTGCTTGAATTCAATTTGACCTTCATATGTTGATAGATTTTTCATTACAGGATATAAGTAAATTGTTATTCCTATCATTAATAATATTGTTATTACAAACATTACTATTTTTATAATTTTTAATTTATTTTTTTTACTCATTCTTTTACCTTCTTTAATATTCCACTTGCAATTGCATTTGCGTAATTTTCTATATTTTTGTCTAATAAATTATTATCTTTTTCATTTGTAATAAAACCTAATTCTACTAAACAGCTTGGCATATTGGTATTACCTAATACATAATAATTTGTATTTTCACCTTTTATTGTGCCATATTTTATTCCTCTATCTGTCTGAATTTCTTGTTTTTTTAATTCATTTAATATATTTTCTGCGAGTTCTGTATCTTCTTTTTCTTTGTTTTTATCAAGCCATATTTCAATTCCATTTGCTGTTTTTTCTGCACTATTTCTATGTATTGATACAAATATTTTTGCTTTGTTTTTATTTGCTATATGACATCTTTGTTCCAAACTAACAGCTTTGTCTTCATCTCTTGTCATTATAACTTTTATATTTTCTTCTTTTTCTAAAATCTCTTTAACTTTTTTTGCAACTTTTAATGTATCATTTTTTTCATATCTTCCATTACTTTCTGCTCCAACATCTGTTCCACCATGTCCTGCATCTATACAAATAATTGTTTTTTTAGTATTTCCAGAAAATATCTTTATAATTATAACACATAATGTAATTATTACTACAATTATTAATAATTTTATTATTCTTTTTTTCATTTTGTCCCCTTAAATTATTTCAAATATTAATATGATTTTAAACAAATCTCCATCTAGTTGTAATTTGAACTTTCCATTTTGCATTTCTGTAAGATTTTGAGCAATTGATAATCCAAGACCGCTTCCTTCTGTTGTTCTTGCTTTATCTCCTCTAACAAATCTTTGCATAAGTTCTTCTCCTGAAATATTAAGTTTGTCTTTTGAAATATTTTTTAATTCTATTTTTACTTTTGAACCTTCTGTCTTTATATCTATATAAACTCTTGATTTTGGCAATGCATATTTTGATATATTACTAAATAAGTTCTATATTACTCTAAATAAATATCTACTATCTGCCATTATAAATATTTCATTTTCATTTTTGTTTAAATTTACTTCTAATTCTTGTTTTTGAAATTTGTTTCCGCAAAAGAAAGAAATTCAACGCTTATATATAAATAAATATCGTACAATTATACGTCAGATAGTACAAAAATACATAATAAACAAACAACTGTATAATCCTGGTTATTGCATAATATGTAATGTATACCTTTGTCACATATGTC
>CAKPLV010000117.1 GCA_934167735.1 uncultured Clostridia bacterium
TTTATATGCAGATGTATATAAGTTTCTTGCATTTGATGTATATATCATTAATAAAAGCAATATTCCTATTATAATTTCTTGTTTTTTATATTTTCCATTTTTTAATATAAAAAATCCAAGTATTATTAATGGTACACATACTACTGTTATTATAAATAACATTTCTTTAATAATTATCTTAGTCTCCAAATGCTCCTCCTCCAATTATTTTTCCTGTTTTTTTATCAACATATATTTCAACACCATTAAGATCCATATCATCTACTCTGGTAAACACATATGCTTCTATTGATTTATTATAAGTTTTGTCTCCTTCTGAATATTTTCTTGTAAAGAAATTATTTGGTTTTACATTTTGTGTTGTTACTTTTTGAGTTGATTTTTCATAACTGCCACAAATTCTTTCAGCTTCTTTAAATCCTTTTTCAGCGATTTTTTTTGCTTGATCTAATGTTATTTCTGATGTACTGCTATTATATTCTGTTAAAAATTCATCATAATCTTTCATAAATACATCTTCCATATTTTGGACTGAATCATCATATTCAACTTTAAAATTGTCTTGTGTTATTTTATCATTTAATTCTGATAAATCTGTATTATAAATACAATCTACATTAACAATATTACTTACTACTAATACATGACAAAAATATGTACCCAATACATTATCTAATCTTTCATATGTATATTTTATATTTCCTATACTTACTTTTGGTGTTATTTTTGGCAATAGAGACACAGTAAGAACAACTGTATTATTTTTAAATGTTTCTTCATTTATTTCTCCATCAATTGCTAATTTACACATTGCACTGTATTTTTCATAATCTTCCATATTATTAATAACAACTTGATGAATTTTCCATGTTACTTCTTTAAATTGTTGCATATATTTATATTCCATACTTTGTAAAACATTTCTTGAAACATATTCTTTATAATCTAATGTATATGCTTGTTCTTGTTCACTTGATTTTTGAAGTTCTTTCTTTACTTTTGAAAGATTTCTAATTTTTTTGCAAACTACATTTCCTCCTGTAGTTGCCATTTTTATTACAGCTTCATCATCACTTTTTTCTAATTGTATTAAATAATTTTTGCTTGCTGTTTTATAATCAAATTCTACATAGCTTTTTGAATGGATATTATCAATTTCTTCATCAGATACACTTTTTCCATCTGTTTGATATGACATTATATTTTCTTCTATAACATTTATTATGTCTTGATATTTACTTTCTCCTTTTTTAAATTGAAAATATTGGTCATTATCATTTCTAAAAACTATTCTATCAGGTTCTACTATTTTTGAACCTATTATATTTTCTTTTTTAGTTATATTATTCTTTTTATATATGGTAATTCCAAATATACCTGCAATTACTGCTATTGCAACAAACATTAACCCAATTATTACAAATATTTTTTTCTTCATAGACTATTCTTCACATCCACTGCAGTGTGAACAGTGTCCTCCACATTGATTTTCTTGATCATCATCTTCTACATATTCATATATGTCTTCTTGAATGTATGATACATTTTTTTCTAATTCTGCTACTCTTTTTTCTAATTCTTTAATTTTATTTAATATTTCTTCTTCTTTCATTTTTACCTCCTAAAACAAAAGAGCCGTGTTTTAATTGTGTAAAAAACCGGCTCTAAAATATTATACTCTTTCCATATATTCACATGTACGTGTGTCTATTCTAACAATATCTCCAATGTTAATGAACATAGGTACTTGTAATTCTAAACCTGTTTCTAATTTTGCTGGTTTTCCTGATGTTGTTGTTGTATTTCCGGCAAATCCTGGTTCAGTATATGTTACTTCTAATTCAACAAATATTGGTGGTTCTACTGCAAATACTTTTCCTTTGAATGAAAGTATTGTAACTTCCATATTTTCTTTTAAATATTTTAAGCAATCTCCAATATCTGCTTTGTTTAATGGAATTTGATCATATGTTTGATTATCCATAAAGTAATATAAATCTCCATCATTGTATAAATATTGCATTGTTTTCTTTTCTATTTCTGCTCCTGGATATTTATCTGATGGATTAAATGTTTTCTCTAATACTGCTCCTGTTATTACATTTTTTAATTTTGTTCTAACAAATGCAGCTCCTTTTCCTGGTTTAACATGTTGAAATTCAACTACTCTAAAAACTCCTCCGTCCATTTCAAATGTTGTTCCATTTCTAAAATCTCCTGCCATGTATACTCCTGCCATAAAATAATTCTCCCTTCTTACATTTACATAATTTTTCAACTTTATTCATTTTACACCATATTGTTATAAAAATCAAGTAATTATAACATATTTTTTTGGTGACAAGGTTAATGCTTCACATCCACCTTTATTTATTAACACTGTGTCTTCAATTCTTACACCAAATTGTCCAGCAATATAAATTCCTGGTTCATCTGTTACTACCATGTTTTCTTTTAATATTGATTCAGAACGTTCACTTATTATTGGACTTTCATGTATATCTAGTCCAACACCATGTCCTAATGCATGTATTAAATCATAATTGTTTAATCTAAAATCATTATTTACCATTTTACTTATTTGTTTTGTATTTGCACCATCTCTCATGTCTTTTAAAACTTGTTCTTGATTTTTTAAAACAAGTTCATATATTTTTTTTACACATTCTGGTACTTCACCTACAAATATTGTTCTTGTCATATCTGAACAATATCCATTTATTTTACATCCCATATCAATTGTTATTATATCTGTATCTTGAATTTCTCTATCTGTTGGAACTGCATGTGGTTTTGATGAATTTTCTCCAGATGCAACAATTGTATCAAATGATGTTCCTTCTGAATTTTTATAATAATAATCATTTATTTCTTTTGCTATTTCTTTTTCTGTCATCCCTGGTTTTATGTAATTTACAATATGTTCAAAACATTCATCTGTAACTTTACAAGCCATTTTTATGCTTTCAATTTCTTCTTCATCTTTTATCATTCTTTGTTTTTCAATCATGTTTTCAGTTTCAACCAAGTTGTTTATTTTATATTTATGCATATATTCTTTATATTTTGCATATGTTATATAATCTTCTTCAAAACCAACATTTTCACAGAACATAAAGAAGTTTTCATAATCTTCTTTTGTCAATCCTCTTGCATCATATACCACTATTTCATCAAACAAAGTAAGAGTATTGTGAACATCTTCGATATATCTTCCATCTGTTATAAATATATTTTCTTTTCTTGTTACTAAAAGTGTTCCTTCGGCTTTAATATTTGTTAAATATCTTATATTTACAGGATTTGATACTATCATTCCTTGTAAATCTAAACTTAATATTTTGTTTCTTAGCCATTGCATCTTTTGGTTCATCTTAATCTCCCTTTCATTCTACGGTTCATACATTCCTAATGTAAGTACTTTGTATAATATTAATATTAAAATTTCTGATGGAACAAACACGCATATTCCTGTTGCTATTACTATAAATGGACCAAATGGAATATATTCATTTGTTTTCTTTATTTTGCTAACAATTAATATAATTCCTAAAATTGCACCAATAAAGAATGATAATATTGATATTATAACAATATTTGTTACACCAAAATATAATCCCAATGCACCCATTAATTTCACATCACCAAGACCCATTGCTTCTTTTCCATATATTAATCCACCAATTACTGTTATTATTAAAAATATTCCTCCACCTGCTAACATTCCTAATAACATATCTATTGTTATTGCAACATTTGATGTTCCATATAGAAATGCTATTACAAGTCCTATTTCTGCCATTGTAAGATTTAGTCTATTAGGTATAATTTGTAATCTATAATCTATTACAAATGCAGATAATAACATTGGTGTTAATATCAAATATTTTATTAAATTTAAGTTTTCTATAAAATTATCATGAATACCATATCTATATATTAATAAAACATAAATTGCTGATGTTAGCAACATTAACACATAATTTGGTTTAAAATTTATTCTATATTCTGT
>CAKPLV010000118.1 GCA_934167735.1 uncultured Clostridia bacterium
GTAAATATATGTGCTGGTATTAATATTCCATTATATTTTTCTACTATATCTATTAATTCATATCCTGATACATCTGATCTTTGTGTACTTAAAGTAATATTTTTTATATGACGGCTCATTTCATTTGAAAATGCTTTTATATCTGATAAATGTGGGAAGAAACATACGTTATGTGCAGCACCACATTTTCCGTTTCTTCCTTTTTCTGATGTTTCTACTTCACTTCCAAGTAAAATACATACTTTATCTTTGTAGATTATTCCACCATCTTTAAGTTCATATGCATCTCCTGTTTTTAAAAAGTTTTCTATATCTTCAATTACATATGGAGAAGCACAATCTATTATTCCAACTATATTTATTCCTTTTCTATCAGCACATTCTTTTGCTATATTAGCAAAATTAAGGCTTTTTGCTGCTGTAATTTTGATTGGCTTTCCATTTTCACTTCTTCCTATGTGTACATGTAAATCTGCAAATACTTCGTACATTTATAGTCTCCTTTATGCTTTGGTTATTGTATTTTTTAATATTTTTTCTTCTATTTCAGCACTAAACATTGCTCTATTTGGTGATTGTTTTTGCTTTATAACTTCTTCTAATCTTTGGTCTACATTTGCTGAATAATCTGTTGATATTTTCTTTACAAATTCAGGAACAGTTTTTGATTCTCTATTCAATTTTTGTAATCTTGCAAAAACAGTTGTATTAACAGTTCCTTGAATTTCTATTTTGTCTACTTCTTCAACAAAATTTCTAAATATCTCTAAATATCTATTATATTCTGTTTTTAAATTTCTATGTTCCAATAAAACTAATGCTTCATCTGGTGCAAACCCAACTCTTTCTGGTCTATCTATTAACATACCTCCAAATTGATCAATTAATTCAAGTACATCGCTTTCTGGTTCTCTTGGTTTTAATCCACTGTATCTATTTACACCTTCACATATTCTACAAAATCTATCATCAAAGCCTAATTTTTTTAAATAATCTGCTCCTTCTTTAGCATATGTTTTTAGTTTTCCTATTTTTTGTGAATCATCAACTTTTTGACAATTACATAATAAACATGCTGTTAATATAAGGTTATTATCTAATTTTGCATCTGTGTATTTTAAAAACATTCTTCCTATTTCAGTTTTGAAAACTATAGATTTATCGAATTTAATTCCTAATTTAGGAGCTAAAAAGTATATTATTTCAATTTTTGAGATTAAATCTGGTTCATTATAAATATATTCAGCAAATTTACTCATATTTCATCCTCTTTTCTCTTTTATATTAATTAATTGTTAAAGAATTTATTAAATTCTTGTTCATTAATTTTTTCTTTTGTCATTAATTCTGTTGCAATTGCATGTAATGTTTCCATGTTTTCTCTTAATATTTCTTGTGCACTATTATATGCAATGTCTATTAGTCTTTTTACTTCTTTTCCAACAGCGTCTTGCATATTTTCTCCAAATAATTGATAGTCGAATTGTCCATCATCATTTTTCAATGATACTGGTCCTATTGTATCACTCATTCCATATACAGTTATCATATCTCTTGCGATTTTTGTTGCAACTTCTATATCATTACTTGCTCCTGTAGATATATCATTTAATACTAGTTTTTCTGCAGCTCTTCCACCTAATAGTGCTATTAGTTTTTCTTCCATTTCTGTTTTTGAAATATAGTATTTGTCTTCATCTGATTTATACATTGTATATCCACCTGCAACACCTCTTGGTATTATAGATACTTCTTTTACTGCTGTTTGTGTTGGTAAAAATTGACTTACTATAGCATGTCCTGCTTCATGATATGCTGTTAATTTTTTATCTTTGTCTGAAATTTTTCTACTTGTTTTTTCAAGTCCAACTGTAACTTTTTTTACAGCTTCATCTAAGTCTGTATTTGTTATTACTTCATGATCTTTTTTAGTTGCTATAATTGCTGCTTCATTAAGAATATTTGCAAGTTCTGCTCCTGTAAATCCTGCTGTATCTTCTGCTATGCTGTGTAATGAAACATCATCTGCAATCTTTTTATTTTTTGCATGTATTTTTAGTATTTCTTCTCTTCCAACTAAATCTGGTGCAGGTATTGTGATTTGTCTATCAAATCTACCTGGTCTTAATAATGCTTTATCAAGCATTTCTGGTCTGTTTGTTGCTGCAAGTACAATTATTGTTTCTTCACTTGAAAATCCGTCCATTTCAACTAATAATTGATTTAATGTTTGATTATTTTCAGATTCAGCTCCACCTGAACTGTTTCTTCTTGATCCTATTGCATCTATTTCATCTATAAATACAATACATGGTGATAATTTTCTAGCTTTATCAAATAATTTTCTTACTCTTGAAGCACCAAGTCCTGCAAACATTTCTATAAATTCAGATCCACTCATTGATATAAATGGTACATCTGCTTCTCCTGCAATTGCTTTTGCTATTAATGTTTTTCCTGTTCCTGGTTTTCCATATAATAAAACACCTTTTGGAATTTTTGCTCCCATTTCTGTGAATTTTTTAGGTTTCTTTAAGAATTCTACTAATTCTTTTAATTCTTCTTTTTCTTCATCTAAACCTGCTATATCATCAAATGTGATTTTGGTTTTTCTTTCTGTATCATCATATACTTCGCCTTTTTCTCCAAGTCCTTGCATTTTGAATATCATAATAAATAATGCAAGCATTATTAATGTAGGTAACATTGATACTAAATATGAAGGTATTTGCACTAATGCAGATACTGATTTTTGTGTTAAGTTTATGTCATTTCCTTCTAATGTTTGTTGTTGAATTAATTCCATAAATACTTGTGTACTTGGAACTATTGCAGTTTTTTCTTTTTCTTCATTTTTTAGTTTTACTTTTAATTTTGTGCTTCCAACAGTCATTTCTATTTTTTCAATGTTTCCATTTTTTATTTCATTTACAAGTTCTGTATATGCTAATGTGTTTTCAGCTGAATTTTTCTTATCTTCCATTTGTTTTATAAAAAACAATGTAGCAATTATTGCACATATTAATATAATTGAAACTAAGATATTTATTATAATTTTGAATTTCTTGTTATTTTTTGGCTCTTTTTCTTTATCCATCTTCTCTTTTTCAATCCTTTCTTATGCTATCTTTATGCTTCTGAACCACTTGTCTTCTTCTTTAGGTTGTTCTTCTTTTCTTATTTCTGCTCTAACTTTTATTTGTTCTTGTTTTATTTTTTCTACTTCTTGTTGTTTTTTCATAAAATCATCTTTTATAATAAATATTGCAGCTGCCAAATATACATATGCTATTGTTATATATGCAACTTGGAAATATGTCATTGTAAATTCAGTAAAGTAATTTACTATTACATAAATTATATTTAATATAACTGGTAATGTAATTGAATATATTGCCATATTGTATATTGCTGTATTATTCATTTTTATACGTGCTACTATTGATGTAATCCATCCTAAAACAGCTAATTCTAGAGCATTTAACAATGCTATTAATATATTTGTAAATGCTAAATAAACAACAAGTGTTGTACCATATCTTAAATAATAATTTGTCATTTTATTACTTGTCATATAGTCAACTAATTCTTCTTTGTTGAATTTATCTATATTGTCTTGTGTGTATTTTGCCAAGAAATCTTTATATGTGTATTGACTTCTTATACTTTCAGCATTTTCTGGTTGTTGAACTAATACAACTTGATTTTTGTAAAAATAAATGACTATTCCAGTTTCTTTATTTTCTTCTTCTATTTTAGTTTTTTGTTCATCATTTTCTACTTTTGGATCTATAATTACTTTGTTTATAGTTGAATTTCCTAAATCTGTTATTACAATTTGCTCTTCTTGAGCTGTTTGTATTTGATTGTCTGAATATGTGAATTCTGGTATGTTTTGTTCTATATATGATGCTATATCTTGAACCATTTTATACATATTTTTTATTGAACCAATTGCTAAAAATACACTTAATATACATGATAAAATAACTAAATAT
>CAKPLV010000119.1 GCA_934167735.1 uncultured Clostridia bacterium
CTTCCTACTCCTTAAAAATAATTTTTAAATATTTGTTTTGTACATTTGCAATTATAGCATATATTTAATTTTTTCGTAAGTATTTTTTTAATTTTTTATTACATTTTCCTTTCAAATCAAATAATATATCTTCCCTATTTTTATCTTAAATCTACTACATTTTCTGTTAAACTATCTATATCAATAACATATTTTTTCATATTGTCTTTGTTAATATATACAGGAAATTGTTTCATATTTTTTTCTTCTATAAAATTTTCTGGATTTATCCAAATATTTTTACTTTTAAATATATAATTCTTATTATCTGAAGGATTATTCCATTCACAAATAATATTATAAGGATTTTTTCCATTTACAGTATATGAAGTATTTATAGCAGTTTCAACATAGCTTGCATATATCTTTTCTCCATTTTCTCTTAGTTGTTTCTCTTCATTTTTCTTTCTTATTTTTACTATTATTCCTGTTGCTCCTATTATCAAGAAAATCATTCCTATTCCTGGCAATATTAAAACTAATAAATCTAATGATTTTACTCCTATTTTATTTGGATTATCTCTATCATAATATATTTCAATCTCTTTTCCTTCATAGAAATTAGAAGAATAACTATTTAATCTTGATTTATATTCTTGTCCATTTACTGTATATGAAACATAGACTTCATGTTCTCTATTTTCATCACTATCTGTATATGTTAATATTTCTGCGATTGCTCCAGTAGTATCTACCTTGTTTTTGTAATTCAAAACAGTTCCAGCCATAATTGAACCAATTACAACAAATATTAATCCCATAATTGTGAATACAGTCCACATTAAATTTTCAAATTTGCTTTCTTTCATAAAATTATTCTCCTTTATTTTTTTCTATAACAAACTTATTAATAGCACTTATGTATATAACTAAATATGATATTGAAATGAGGAATCCACCTAAAACATCACTTGTATAATGAACCCCTAAATAAATTCTACTTATTCCAATTGAACATATTAATATATTTAATAATACAATAGAAATCCATTTAATATATTTATTTTTCACATATTTATAAATTAAATATATTAAATATCCATAAAAAGCCATACTGATCATAGAATGACCTGATGGAAAACTATATCCTGTTTCTTCAATTATTCTATATTCTGTTGGTCTAGGTCTTTGTAATATTCTCTTTAACACTTGATTTAATACCGCAACTACCACTAAATTTGAAAATATTGATAATCCAATTTTTTTATTTTTTATTATTATGATCAATGCAATTGTTAGAACTATTAAAAATATTGCTCCTCCAAAATTAGTAATAAATTTCGCTATTGGTGTTGCAAAATCTGATATTAGAAAATCTGACACTATTTTATATCCTATTATATCTCCATTATTTCTTTATTAAATACATCTTCTGCTAATGCAAAAAATCCAATTAAACAAATAAATAATATAATCCATTTTAAATTTTTAATAATAAATTCTTTTATTTTTTCTTTCATTTTTACCTCTTATACTCCAATTTTTTCCTTCAATTTTCGTACCTCTTTATTATTATGCACATTCTTTTTTGGCTGGATTCATATGAACCATGATATGTTTTACATTTGTAAAATTTTTTTCGATATCATCATGTACAATTTCTGCAATATTGTGTGCTTCTTGTAATGTATATGATCCATCTGCTTCAATTTCTACATCTACATATATTTTATTACCAAATACACGTGTTTTTAGTAAATCAATTCCTATTACATTTTCATTTTTCATAATACAATCATAAATTTGTTTTTCGGTTTCTTTATCACAAGAATGATCAACCATTTTGTTAATAGCATCTTTAAAAATATCAAAAGCAGCTTTTACAATAAATAGAAAGATTATTAAACTCGCAATTGAATCCATAACAGGAAATCCTAATCTTGCTCCTATAATTCCTATTAATGCACCTACTGATGAAAAAGCATCTGAACGATGATGCCACGCATCTGCCATTAATGCACTTGAATTAATTTTTTGAGCATAATGTCTTGTATACCAGTACATACCTTCTTTACTTGTTATTGATATTATTGCTGTAATCAATGCTAAAATCCCAGGTATTTGTAAATTATCATAATTTCCTTGTGTGATATTTTTTAATGCTTCACTTCCTATTCCAAGTCCTGTGATGAAAAGCACTATTGCAAGTACGATTGCTGCAACACACTCAAATCGTTCATGCCCATAGGGATGTTCTTCATCAGGTTTCTTTGACGCTAATTTAATACCAATAATAACTATAAATGTACTAAATACATCAGATGCAGAATGAATTGCATCACTGATCATTGCATTTGAGTGTGCAATTACCCCAGCGATAAATTTAACCACAGATAAAATTACATTTCCAATAATAGTATTTACAGATACTTTATTTGCTACTTTTTGAAAATCTTTTTCTGTCTCTTCTTTATTTGTAATTGTTTTTTTGTCCTTTTTCATTTTAATTACCTCCATGTTTTTTCGATTAGTCTATAACACTAAATATATGTGGGTTGTTTTTTAAAAAAGAGCAAAAAAATACCCACGAATCCAGTATAGCAACTACTGTCCCATGGATAATTATTTCCACTGTCACATATGTGACCCGACTCCATGATTTTTATCACGGTCTGTTCAGTTTGTACTGTAGATTTATATGCAGTGCAAAGAGTTTCGTATAATATATCATATGTGTTTTTATTTGTCAATGTTCATATAATCAATTTTATTTTCTAAATCCTGTATTCTTGAGCAAACATCATCATAGCCATATTGTACTGGCATACTATAACCATTATTTAAATTTTCTATTTCTTTTTTTATTTCTTCTATTCTCGAATATAAACTATCATAACCAAATTGATCTAGTGCATCCAATTTTGAGCAAATAAAATTTAACTTGGCTTTTATGTTTTCATCGTCATCATCGTCATCATTTTGAAATTCATCATATAGATCATCAACTTTATCTCTTAGTTCTCTTAATGTTTCTGCAGGTGAATCAGAATATGTTTCAATTACGTTGTTTGTTTCTTGAGCAATTTTGTCAATTTGCTCACTTGTCTCTTTTAATCTTGGTAAAGCTGTATTTATGTCTGCTATAACTTTATTAATATCTTCTTTTATTTCAATTATTTCTTTTAAAGTTGAGTCTATTTCATTGATTTTTGAAGTTACATTTTTTATCTGTTTTTCAAATTCGACTATTTGTTTTCTTTCATTTTCATAAATCTTCAGTCTTTTTTATTTCATCCATATTATTATTTAATTCTTTGAAAATTTCTTTATAATCTTGAATATATTCAATTTTACTATTTAATCCTTCTACATTGTTATTGTTTAATTTTAATGCAAACATCATTTCAACTAGTAATTCTTTTTCTGATAATGAATTCCAATATTCTTTGTCCTTCGTCACAGCACTAAGTAAATTATTAAATCCGTTTTCAGCATCTTTTTTTCCTTGATTATAGCTTTCTTCTACTTTTTTTCTCCATTCTTCTTGAAGCTTTTTTGTGTTAAATATTTTCATTTTTTATTTCTCCTAAAAAAATCAAATGGCAAATTTCCCATTACCATCTACTTTTAATTTCATTTTTTACTGGAATGATAAAACCACTTTATATGCCCATTTTTTACTGGAATGGTAAAACCACTTTTATTTCATAAATATAATAAGTTACTTATTTTACTATACCTTTATTTTATGCCATTTGTCAATGATTTTTAATAAAATTTATCCATATCATATTTTCTATTTTTCTTTTATAAATCTTACAAATCAAATTTCTCTTTTATCATCTTAGCAACCTCTTCAGCCGATATATTTGTATTATCTATTTTATAAAAATTTTTAAATATTTTTTTCTCCTTCTCCTGTTTTAGAATTTAATCTATGTTTTTTCAAAGATTTGTATATATCATTTTTGCTCCATTCTAAATCTCTTTTTGATGCTTTATGTTCTAG
>CAKPLV010000120.1 GCA_934167735.1 uncultured Clostridia bacterium
TTACTACACAATGTAGGATTTGATATAGAATTTTTTGGAGAAAACACTATAAAAATAAATGGTATACCTGATTTAGATTATAAGGTAAATAGTAAGAATATATTTTATGACATATTAGATGAAATGATTACAAATGAAAGAAGTTCAATAAAAGATGTAGAAGAAAGATTTATTGCAACAGTTGCATGTAAAGCTGCAGTAAAAGCTAATATGGATTTAACAAAACAAGAAGTAGATAGTTTAATACAAAATTTATTAAAACTAAAAAATCCATTTACATGTCCACATGGAAGACCAACTACAATAAAAATGACAAAAGATGAAATAATAAAAAAATTAGATAAAGAAGGTAAGATATGAAAGAAATTCCAACATTCTTAAAAGACATGTTAATACAACAATATGGAGAAGATATAACAAATAAAATAATAGATGGATATAAAAATAGAAATGTATCATTTAGAGTAAATAATTTAAAATCAAATAAAGAAAAAATTGAAAAAGAATTAAAAAAAGCTAATATTACATATAAAAATGTAAATTGGTATAATGATGCATTTATAATTGAAAATGTTAGAGAAGATGAAATAAAAAATCTATCAATATATGAAAATGGAGAAATATATTTGCAAAGTTTATCTTCAATGTTACCACCCTTGTTTTTAGATTTAAAAAAAGATGAAAATATATTAGATATGGCAGCTGCACCAGGTGGAAAAACAACACAAATGGCTTCAATATCAAATGACGAAGTTTTTATTACAGCATGTGAAAAAAATAAGATAAGAGCAGATAGATTAAAATATAATTTAGATAAACAAGGTGTAAAAAGTATAAACATAATGTATGAAGATTCAAGAAAATTGAGTGATTTCTTTTCATTTGACAAAATCTTATTAGATGCACCTTGTAGTGGAAGTGGTACAGAAAATGTGTTTTCAGAAAAATTTACAAAAGAATTAATAGAAAGATCTGTTAAAACACAAGAACAATTAATAAATAAAGCAATTAAAATTTTGAAACCAGGTGGAACTTTAATATATTCAACATGTTCAATTCTAATGCAAGAAAATGAAAAAATAATTGAAAATATAATAAAAAGAAATTTGGCTAAAGTAACACCTATAAAATTAGAGGATGAAATTCCAATATTGCCAACAAGAGTTGATGGAACAATATGTGTATGTCCAAATGAACAATTCGAGGGATTTTATTTAGCAAAATTAACGAAATAACAGGGAGTTAAATTTATGATAAGATTAAAAGAAATAAAAATTAGAGAAAACTTATCAAATGAAGAGATTTTTGAAAAAGCACTTGCCAAAAACAAGTTAAATAAAAATGAAGTTTCAGAATGGAGAATATATAAAAGATCAGTAGATGCAAGAAAAAAAGATGATATTCACTATAATTATATATTTGATGTCAAATTAAAAAATTCTAAAAAAGAAGAAAAATTTCAAAAAGTAGAAGAATATGTATTTCCAAAAGTTAATATAAAAAGAAAAAGTGAAATTCAACCAGTAATAGTTGGAGCCGGACCAGCAGGTTTATTTGCAGGAATTATTTTAATCGAAAATGGTGTAAAACCAATTATATTAGAAAGAGGAAAATCTGTAGATGAAAGAATAAAAGATATTCAAGAATTTATAACAAATAGAAAATTTAATGTAAGTTCAAATATACAATTTGGAGAAGGTGGAGCAGGAACATTTTCAGATGGAAAATTAAACACAGGAAATGCAAATATATATTCAAGAAAAGTATTAGAAGAATTTGTAAGGTTTGGAGCACCAGAAGAAATTTTATATATAGCAAAACCACATATAGGAACAGATAATCTTGTAAAAATAATAAAAAATATTAGAGAATATATTATAGCAAATGGTGGACAAGTTTTATTTCAAGAACAAGTAAAAGATTTTGAAATAACAAATGGAAAAATAACAGGAGTATATTGTTCAAAAAAAATTGAAACAGATGCAGTTATTCTTGCAATAGGTCATAGTGCTAGAGATACATTTAAAAAGATATATGAAAAACAAATAGCAATGCAACCTAAAAATTTTGCTGTAGGAGTTAGAATAGAACATTTACAAAAAGATATAAATATAGCTCAATATGGAGAACAAACAAAATTAAAATTACCAGTAGCAGATTATAAATTAGTATATCATGCATCAAATGGAAGAACTTGTTATACTTTTTGTATGTGTCCAGGTGGAACAGTAATGGCATCAAATTCAGAAGAAAATTCAATTGTAACAAATGGAATGAGTAATTTCGCAAGAGATGGCGAAAACGCCAATAGTGCAGTTCTTGTAAATGTAAATATAGATGACTATTATAAAAACACACCATTAGATGGAATGTATTTTCAAGAACAATTAGAGAAAAATGCATATAAATTAGGTGGAGAAAATTACAATGCACCTGTTCAAAGATTAGAAGATTTTATTAAAAATCAAAAATCAGAAAAAATCGGAAAAGTTAAACCAACATATAAACCTGGATATACATTATCTAATTTAAATGAAATATTACCAGATTTTATTTCTGAAACATTAAAAGAAGGAATTCAAGAATTAGATAAAAAAATGCATGGATTTGGTGATGGTGATTCAATATTGACAGGAGTAGAAACAAGAAGTTCATCACCAGTACAAATAATAAGAGATAAAGAAACATTAAATTCTATTAATGTTGAAGGATTATATCCTTGTGGAGAAGGAGCAGGATATGCAGGAGGAATAATGACAGCAGCAATTGATGGAATTAGATGTGCAATAAAAATACTAGAAAAAGAGGAATAAAATTGAAATATCTTATAATAGATGAAAGAATGAGAGCAATTGAAAAAGAAACTCTAAAAAAATTAGGATTTGAACTTAAAGAAATAAAACAAAATAAAGAAATATATACAGAAATTTCATCACATGTAGATATTTTTACATGTAAAATTGGAAATAAACTAATAGTAGAACCTAGTCAATATGATAACTTAAAAATAGGAGAAAAAGGTTCAGAAAAAATTGAAAATAAATATCCATATGATATAAAATATAATGTATTTACAATTGGTAAAAAAGCAATACATAATTTTCAATATACAGATAGAAAAATACTAGAAACTTTAAAAGATCAAAATTATGAATTAATAAATACTGTACAAGGATATACAAATTGTTCAATTGCACTTATTGATGAAAACAGTGTAATTGTAACAGATAAAGGTCTTTTTAAAATACTTGAAAAACATGGTATAGATGTATTATATATAACAGATGAACTTGATATTAAATTATTAAATAAAGATGGATATAGTAATAGAAAAGGATTTATAGGTGGTTCAATTGCAAAAATAGACAACAAAATTGTTGTATTTGGCGATTTAAATAAAATAGATCAAGAAAATAAAATTAGAAAATTTATTGAATCAAAAGGAATTGAAATAATAGATTTCAAAGATTTAGATGTAATAGATTATGGAGGTGTTGTAGAAATAAATGACAACTAATCCACAATATATTGTTATAAAAGAACAAAAAATTCCTATAAAAATAAAAAATTATAAAACATCTAAAAATGTCAAAATATTTTTCAAAGGAAATGAATTAATTGTAACAAAACCAAAAAGACTATCTTCAAAAAGTTTATTAATAATTCTTAAACAAAATGAAAGATATATTTATGAAAAATATCAAAAGATTTTATCATCAGGTGTTAAAACAGTAAAGCAATGGAAAACAGGAGAAGAATTTTATTATAAAGGAAAAATGTTAAATATTGTTAGAATCACCAATGAAAAGAATAAATTAGAGATCAATATTGATGATTCACAATTAATAATAAAAGTTCCAAATAGAATTGATGAAACAATAATAAAACCACAAATTGATAAAATGATCAAAAAAATATTGAAAAATAATACACAAATATTATTAGAAGAAAAGATACCATATTGGAGCA
>CAKPLV010000121.1 GCA_934167735.1 uncultured Clostridia bacterium
AATAGTACCACCATTTGAATATGTAGAAATATCAGATATTTTAGATGTTGCAAAAGAAAGAAATGAAGATCCATTTATATTAATATTAGACGGAATAGAAGATCCTCATAATTTGGGTTCAATTATAAGAACTGCTGAAACAGCAGGTGTTCATGGAATTATAATTCCAAAAAGAAGAGCAGCATCAGTAAATAGTACTGTTAACAAAGCTTCAGCAGGAGCTGTAGAGCATATGAAAATTGCAAGAGTAACAAACATAACAGATGCAATTGACAAATTAAAAAATGCAGGTTTATGGATTTGTGGAACTGATGTTTCAACTAATAAATACTACTATAATCAAGACTTAACAGGACCATTAGGAATTGTAATAGGAAATGAAGGAAATGGAATTAGTGATAAAGTAAAGAAAAATTGTGATTTCTTAGTAAAAATCCCAATGAAGGGAAAAATAGAATCATTAAATGCAGCTGTATCAACAGGAATAGTAGTATATGAATCAGTAAAACAAAGAATTATGAAAATCAAATAAAACCAAATGGAGGAATTATGAGAAATAAAAAAGTATTAATTATTGTAATAATGTTGATAGTTGTGCTAGCTATAGTTGGCGCAGTAGTTGGATTTTTACTTTTATCAAGTGGAACAATAAAAAGTGATAAAGAATTATTTATGCAATATGTAAGTCAAAACTTTGAGATAATTGATAATTTAAAAGATTCAACAACATATAATTTATATAATGACTTAAATAAAAATGGTACATATGAATCAAATACAAATATTAAAGTAATATATTCAGAAGGTGGAGAAATATCTAATCCTTTTAATGATTTATCTGCAAAGATAAATACTAAAAAAGATAGTTTGACAGATTATTTGTACACAGATGCTCAAGTATTATTCAAAGATGAAGAATATATGGAAATAGAAAGAATTTCCAATAGTGATGTTACAGGAATAAGATTTTCAGATGTTGCAAAACAATTTATAACTTTAAAAAATGGAGAAGATAATACAAAGATTTCTGGATTCATAGGAGTTAAAGAAAGTGAATTAAAAGATTATCTTGATGTAATAGATAATACACAAAGCATAGTAAGCCAAGTGGTTAGTAAAGAAGAATATGATAGTCTAAAAGAAAAATATTTAAATATAGTAAAAGAAACATTTGATAAAGCATCATATGAAAATTTGAAAAAAGTTATGCTAACAGTAAATAGTAATACAGTTCAAGCAAATGCTTATACAGCAACATTTACATCAACACAAGTTGGTGATATGGTTATAAAAATATTAAATAATTTAAAAACAGATGAAATAATATCACAAAAAGCAAAACAATTTGGATATGATAATTATTATGATGATATAAACAAATTAGTAAATGACTTGATGGATTACACAAAATTCAAAGATGTTAAAATAACTGTATATCAACAAGACGGTGTTACAATAAGAACAGATATAGATATGTCAATTCAAAAAATAATAATTGAGAAAAGTGGATCAAATGCAGTAATTCAAAGAAACATACTTAATAGTGATAAAGAAGAAAATCAAACTTTAACAATAATAAAAAATTCTTCAGAAAATGAAGAAACTTATAATATATCAATTGATTTAGTTGATGGAACTGATAAAAGACAAATTGTTTTTGAAAGTAAAATGAAAAATGACAATTCAGCAATGACAATTAATTCTAACATTAGATATAGTTTTGGAATTACTAATATAGCTGTTTCAATGGATAGCGTTTTCAATAAAGTTAATGAATTAACAGAAAAAGTTGAACTAAATCAAAATAATAATGTAACATTAAATAATTTAGATGAAAATACACAAAAAGGAATAATTGATACATTAAGGAAAAATGTTCCATTAAAATATGAAACAAGAGTAGATTTATTAAAAGATGTATTAGGTTTAAATGGTGATTCAAATAATAGTCAGGAACCTACAAATGATTATGAGATGACTCAAACAGATATAAATAAATTCAATTCAAAATTTGAATTTTACACAGGAGAAACAGTAAGTTCAGACAATGTAAAAACATTATTTGAAGTAGTAAAATCAAATTTAGGTAGTATGGAAATTACTAATATTATTCCAGAAGATGGAGAAAATAATGATAACGCAGAAGAAAAAGTAAAAATAAAATTAACAATTGAAAAAGGCAAAGAAAATGATGAACTTATAAAACAAGCTTTAAGTAAAATAAAAAAAGATAAAAAATATAAAGTTTCAATAATATACAAAGTAGATAATGGAATTATAGATTATATAACTGTAGAAGAAATCAAAGAATAAAATTAAAAGAAAGGAGCCAACATGAATCAAATTTTAGTTACAGAAAAGATATATGTTACACCAGAATTAAAAAGAAAAAAGAAAATGTATCGTTTATTTTTTGTACTTTCAATTTTTCTTATAATTGCAATGTGCTCAGTGTATATTTATGCAGCATATGATAGAGAAAAAAATGCGAATATAGCTGATGATATATTAAGTGCAATAAAAAATGATAATACAGTCATAAGCAAGGAAAAGAATGCATTGGTTGTTTTACTAACAGAAGATCAAACTGACAATGAAACACAAGTAGTAACAGAAGAAATAGCATCAGAGCAAAATAATACTTCTGATTTTAGAACAGCTACAGCAGAATATGTTGCTGCAAATGGCAAAAATTATGAATATATTGGATTTGTTAATATACCTAAAATTGATGTAAATTATGCAATCCTTTCTCAAACATCAGTTGAATGGTTAAAAGTTTCTATTTGTAAATTTTGGGGATGCAATCCAAATGAAGTTGGAAATTTTTGCATAGTAGGACACAATTATAGAAACAAAAGATTTTTCAGTAAAGTTCCATTACTTGAAATTGGAGATATTGTAGAAATAACAGATTTAAGTAAAAGAACCGTACAATATGAAATTTATGATATTCATACAGTTTATGATAACAACAGAGATGATACTACACAATATACAAATGGTAAAAGAGAAGTTACATTAATAACATGTACAAATGATAGTTCACAAAGAATTATTGTAAAATGTACAGAAAAAATATAACAAAAAAATTCTTCTTTCATAATATATAAAAAGTATGAAAGGGGATTTTTTTATGGCAAAAATTTTAGTTTTTAATCAAGACACAAATAGAATGGAATCATATATAAGAGGAGAAAATGAGGCAATGCCATATAATGCGAATAGAACTTTAAAAGTATCAGAATTTAGAGGATCAAGCAATAGTAATATTTTATGGACAGACAAAAGAACAATGCAGGCATGGAATAGTCAAAGATATATATATGGTGCACCTATTCGTGTAGGATTTGCATTTAAAAGGTCTTATGAGGGAGGACACGGAAACTTGAGTCAACACTATGCTGGAACTGCATTTGATGTTGGTCAAAATCTTACAAATGTTCAAAGAACTTTTCTAAGAAATAGTGCAATAAATTCAGGAGTTTGGACATATGTAGAACCTGCGTCATTATCTCCTACATGGGTTCATTTTGATAGAAGATTTGGTACACCAGCTTGTGCTACTGGAGGATATCCAATTATTAGAAAAGGATCAAGAGGTAATTATGTGTGTATAGCACAAGACGATTTAAATACATTAGGTTATAGAACTGGTGGATTAGATGGTGTTTTTGGAGAACAAACATATAATGCTGTCAGAAGATATCAAGCAAATGTTGGATTAAGTGTTGATGGAATAATAGGTTGTAATACATGGAGATCATTACAAGAAAATGTTGTCGGAACAGGAAAAACAAGTACAACTATTAATTAGAAATAAAAAATAAAAAAAATTTAAAAAAGTATTGACAAAAGAACAAAAACATAGTATACTAGTCATTGTCGAAAGACATGGTCGCTTAGCTCAGCTGGGAGAGCATCTGCCTTACAAGCAGAGGGTCATAGGTTCGAGCCCTA
>CAKPLV010000122.1 GCA_934167735.1 uncultured Clostridia bacterium
TTGCTACATAGCTAAAGCCTACTATACTACCGGCATAGCCGGAAGTTTATTTAACAATAAAAATAGACTATTTTATAGTCTATCTTCTATGTATCAAAAAAGTATGTTGCTTCAAGATCTGCTTCAAATACTAGTAATGCTAACGGATATTTCTGATATGCTATTCCTATTGTTCCATATTGTTCTTTTGGTTCTGTAAATCCCATATGCCAACGAATTGCATATTTTTCTTCACTTGTTAATTTCATGTATTCTGTAATCATCATTACTGATTTTTCTCCATGTCCATATGGAATTCTATCATCAACTGTATAATATGGTACTTTCTCCCAAACACCTAATTCATTTTTTGCATTTCTGTAATCTACTTTATAAAAATTTGCTTTACATATATCATGTAATAATGCAACTATTTTAATAGTATCTTCTGATACATCAGATTTTATTGATGCATTTACTACTTTTTCTTTTAATATTTCATATACTTTTAAACTATGTGCAACAAGTCCTCCTTCATAATCTCCATGAAATCTTGTACTTGCTGGTGCAGTAAAAAAGTCTGTACTTTCTATAAATTTTATTAAATCTTCAATTCCATCTCTTTTAACACTTCTAAGTAATTTTAAAAATTCTTCTTTCATTATATTCCTCTTTTTTCTCTTATTAATTTTTCTATTTGTTCAACAACTTCTTTAATTGTCATATTTGTTGAATCTATGTATATTGCATCTTCTGCTTTTTTCAATGGTGCTATTTCTCTATGACTATCTGTATAATCTCTGCTTTTTACATTTTGTAAGATTTCTTCATATGGTATTTGTATTCCATTTTCTTCATTTTGTTTAAATCTTCTTCTTGCTCTTTCCTCTGGTGTTGCATCAAGATATATTTTTACATCTGCATCTGGAAATACGTTTGTTCCAATATCTCTACCTTCCATAATAACATCAATTGATTTTGACATTTCTCTTTGTAATTGTGAAAGTTTAGCTCTAACAATTCCAATTGTTGATACAGGCGAAACAAATTCATTTACTTCTTTACTTCTAATAACTAAACTAACATCTTCATTATTTAAATAAACTTTTTGTTCATCTTGTTTTATTTCAAATTTTATATCAATTTCATCTAAAATTTCTTGTATCTTATCTGTTTCTTCTAGTTTTACTCCTTTTCTTAACATTAGCAATGTAACACATCTATACATTGCTCCTGTATCGAAATTTATTAAATTCATTTGTTTAGCTATTTTTCTTGTTACTGTTCCTTTTCCGCTTCCAGCTGGTCCATCTAGTGCAACTACAAATCCCATTTTAATTTTCCCCTTTCTTTTTTGTAAGTATAAATCCTGTAGAAATAAATCTTGTTTTATGAGCTCCTGTACTGTCTATTGGATCATTTATAATTTCACCATTAACAACCATTACACTTGATGTTCCTCCATCTAAATTAGCTGCATTATAAGCTCCATAATTTTGCATTATTTCAATTAAGTCATTCATATCTGCTCCAGGTTTTGAAACTGTTCTTCCATCTATTACTAAAAATAATACTATTCCATCTTGTCTTTGTCCTATTGCTGTTCTTGGCGCTGTTCCCCAACCACCATTACCTAATACTGATGATGCTTTTCCATTTATTATTAAATATGGTCCAAATGTAACTGCATCTCTAACTTTCATTTCTTTTGCTTTTGCAACAGTCATTTTTCCTAGTACTAATTTATTTTCTTCTGTAAATCCAATAAGTCCTCCTGAACCACTATATGAATCTGATGTGATAAGTTTTCCTTTTGAAAATGTTATTCCAAGAGGGTTTGCTCCATTACTATTAAAGTTTGGATCAACAAATCCACCACCATTTATAGCGATTAATGCATCATTGTCTTTTGCCATTGTTTTTAAATATTGACCACTTGTTCCTAATTTTTTAGTGTAAACCGTTTGAATTCTTGATGGATCATATATAACTGCTAAATAGCCACTATATCCTTTTCCTTCTATATTTATAATTTTATAATCATCATTGTTTGGATCTTTTTCTAGAACTGCTCTTTCATATTCATTTTTATATTGTATATTACTATCATCTGTTGTTTTGTTTATAACAACTGTATTTGTATCTGTTATTTCATCTATTTCTTGTACTTTATTTTTTTCTAATACTGAATTTATTGTTGCTTCATCATAAAACCATGTTGCTAAATATTGATGTGTCATTGTTGTCATAGCTGTTGTTATTAACCAATCTCTAAATCCAGAATATGGTCCATAAAGTAAAAATGCAAATCCAGATCCTCCTAGTACAACTAATATTACAAATATTATTAATATTCTTTTAAAAACTTGTTTTTTATGTTTTCTTTTTTGCTCTCTTTTGTTTTCGTTTTTTGTTTCTATTTTATCTTCCATTTTTATACCTTTCGTTTGCCATTTATTTATCCCGACTATTATAACAATTTTTTTATTTCTTAGCAAGCCCCTTAAGAATATTTTAATTTATATTGTAATTTCTTCGATATTATTGTATAATATTGATATTTAAAAGGAGGATTTATATGAACAAAATAGAACCAAAAACATTACCAGGTTTTATGGAATTATTACCAAATGAACAAATTCTATTTAACCAAATGAAATATCAAATACAAAAATCTTATGAAAAATTTGGTTTTTTACCTCTTAATACACCTATAATTGAATCTGCAGATGTATTACTAGCAAAAGCTGGTGGAGAAACTGAAAAACAAATTTATCGTTTTAATAAAGGTGATCATGATTTAGCATTGCGTTTTGATTTAACAGTGCCTTTAGCCAAATATGTTTCAATGCATTATGGTGAACTTTCATTTCCTTTTAAACGTTATCAAATCGGAAAAGTTTATAGAGGTGAACGTCCTCAAAAAGGAAGATTTCGTGAATTTTATCAATGTGATATAGATATAATTGGTGATACAGTTCTAAACAATTTATATGATGCAGAACTTCCAAATGTAATTTATACTACATTTACAGATTTAGGATTTAATGATTTTACAATTCACATTAATAATAGAAAATTATTAAATGGTTTATTTGATAGTCTTAATTTATCTAATGTGTCTGTTGATATAATGAGAATTGTTGATAAAATAGCAAAAATAGGTAAAGAAAATGTTATAAAAGAACTTAAAGAATTAAATATTGATGATGATTCAATTAATAAAATTATTAGTTTTATTGAAATTTCAGGTAATACTGATGAAAAGATTTCTTTATTAAAAGAATTAAAAATTGAAAATGAAACATTTTCTAATGGCTTAACAGAACTTGAAGAAGTTATTAAATGTATTCGTTTACTTGGATTACCAGAAAATAATTTCATGATTGATTTAACAATTGCTCGTGGATTAGATTATTATACTGGTACAGTTTATGAAACATTTTTAAATAATTATCCTGAACTAGGTAGTGTATGTTCTGGTGGACGTTATGAAAATCTTGCTGAATACTACACTAATAAAAAATTACCTGGTGTTGGTATTTCAATAGGTCTTACAAGATTATTTTATAAATTAAATGAATTAAATATAATTAATGCAAAGAAAAAATCTATTGCAGATGTTTTGGTAGTATCAGCATCTGATGATATATCTGCATGTTTACCTGTTGCAAGTACATTCCGTAACGCAAATATTAATACAGAAGTTTATATGGAGAATAAAAAAATAAAAGCAAAATTCAAATATGCTGATAAACTTTCTATACCATTTGTTGCAATACTTGGAGAATCAGAAATCGAAACAAATACAGTTTCTTTAAAAAATATGCTTACAGGTGAACAAGTTCAAGTTGATTTATCTGAAGCTATAAATATTATAAAAAGTGTAGACTAATGTACTGAACCCAAAAAATTGGACTTTTTTTGATTAGGTACTAAGCAACTTCTAAGGAGTGAGTTCTGTATTGAA
>CAKPLV010000123.1 GCA_934167735.1 uncultured Clostridia bacterium
CAATAATACAACAACAGCCTATTGTTCAACAACCTGTTATGCCACAAATTCAAGAACAACCAGTTGTACCTCAAGTTGCAGCACAAACTATAATATCTGCAAACCCAGTACAACCTATAGTTGAACAACCAATTTTTCAACAACCAGTTCAACAACCTGTTATGCAACCACAACAACCAATAATGCAACAACCAGTTATACAAGTTCCACCTGTTACACCAGTAGCAGAACCTGTAACACCTGTTGCTCCAGTTGTAGAACAACAACCTCAAATGTTTGAAAAAACTGTAAAAAAAGCTGGTAAGAGTTCAGCATATCAAGTATTTGAAGATAATGATGATCAAGAAGAAGCTGATGATATTGACTTAATGAAAGATAATGATACATTAATAATTTCAGAAGAAGACAATCAAGTTATTCTTCCATATAAATTATCAGAAGTTGAAAGACAATATAAGAAAAATAAAAAGAAATATTCTTCTGTAAAAGATTTAATACAAAATGAATATATTATTCCAACAGAAAACTTTAAAAACCCTATTAAATCAAGATTTAGAGAAGCATATCAATTAATAAAGAAAAAAGAACATGGTCATTTAAAAGAGGCTTTAGAGCTAGGATTTGAATTAATGTTCCAATCAAATTTAAACCCAGCAATAATTGCAGCTTGTAAAAATCTTAAAGAATTAGACATTTATCTTGACTGTCTAGATGATAATGAATTAGATAAATTCTCATGTTTCAATATTGTTTACAATGTTGCACCAACAAGAGGTAAAATGAAAAGAAAGTAGTTTTTAGCTACTTTCTTTCTTCTTTTTCATATTGTTCTCTTATTTTACTTCTTTGTATTTTTTTATTATTACTTTTTTGTTCAATCATATATAATAAAATTAGAACTGCTAATACAATAACTAATGTTGTTTTACTTTTTAATGCAAATATTATTTTTCCCACTTTAGGAATTTTATTTATATATTTACCTTCTATGTCTTCATATGTTATTTTTTCCTCGTCTTCAACATTATTTGCATCACCTTTAGTGATATATAAATTTTTATTGTATTGCCCTTTTTCAATTGCTATTATTCTATGTGTAACTATTTCTCCATCTGTATTAAATGATATTACATCACCAACATTTATTTCTGTTTCTGGCACTTCTTTTACTATTACTACATCATTTATATCTATTTCAGGTCTCATACTTCCAGAAACAATACAAAATGTTTTTATTCCATTTACACTTGGTACTTCATTTGGATTACGAATTGTTTGAACCATTATTAGTAAATCCCAAATTATTATTGGTATTAATAGCACATATATTAATTTAACTATAATATTTTTTATATTCAAGTCTTTCCTCTCTATTTTTTTAAATCTTCTAGAATTTTATTTGCTCTTATTACAAATTTTATATCATCTAATTTTAGTCCACTATTTTCAAGATTAAATGCATTTACTATTTCTTCTACAGTATTCATAAGTGTTCCTATTGTTGTTTCTTCTAGATCTGATTTTGTAATATTTATATTAAATAAATTGTATTTATCTTTTATCATTAATGCCATATCTTTATCTTCTTTTATTGTTACATTATTTAATATTGTTATATATGGATTTGTAATAAATGATCTGAATTCGTTTACATTTTCATTTATTTCTTTTTCAGCAATATCTGGGTATTGATCTATTATTGCTTCTACTAAAAACGTATAATAAGAAGCTACTAAAACTAGTGCATCATATATTGTTGAATTATCTGTAAGTGTTGATGCAATCTTATCATAGATTTTATCATCATCAATTTTTCTATATAGTTCTTTTATTTCTAATATTTGATTATTAATGTCAATCGTAAGTGTTTTTAGTTTTTCAGCAGCATTTCTTCTAAACAATACCATTTCTTTGAATTTGTTTATTTTTTCGTATTTTCTGTTTGTTTTTTCTAGTTTACTTTCAAGTTTTTGAATATCTTTTTTAGTTTTTTCATATCCATTTTTGTATTTGTCTTTTTCTTTATATATTGCCATTAGTTTGTCAAATACAAATTTGTTTTTTAGATATTTTTGAAATTCTTCTAGTGTTTTTGAAAGTTTAACAATATTTTTACTTATTTCTCTTAAATCTGTTTTAGCATAATTTTCTAATGGTTCTGATAATAATTTTGCATATTGTTTGTCTACAGATATTTTATCATAATTCTTTACATCTAATTCTTTGTTAAGGAATCTATTTAATATTATTCTTTTATCTGGTGCTTGTAATTCATCTATTTTTGCTCTTAATGTTTTGTATTTTTCAACATAATCTCTATTTGATGTTTCAAGATCTCTGAATTTTTCTCTTTCTTCTGCAGATACATGTCTTTCTATTTCTTTTTCGTGTTTTAGATATAAATATCTAATATTTAATTCTATATGTATTATGATATCTGAGCATTCCCAATATAATTTTTCAAATGTGTCTTTCATTTTTTGAGAATTTACATCACCTTTTTTGTATTCTTTGAAAAATACTTTCATATATCTTCTAGCAAATGGGCTATAATTAAAATCTTCTGGTGCTAATTGTACACCCACATCTGAAAATCTTCTAATACAGTTTAAAATATTATTATTTACTTGTTCTAAATTGTTTTTATAGAATCTACGTAAAATAAATAATAATTCATCTAATTTCATTTTTTCATATGCTGTATTACCTTCGCCAAATAAATCAATTCCTTCGAATTTTTTGATTTCATTTTCTGTTTGAATTATTTCAGGATTTTCTTTTATTCCATTTATTTCATCTGCTCTCTTTTTTATTTCTTCTAAGATTTTTCCTAAATAACTTTCATATCCTGCTTTTATTTCTGTAGCTTTTTTTATATAAGCTTCTGTATTTCTTTTTGTTGTTTTTGGCATAACAGATAATATTTCTTTATCTGTAACAATTTTTTCATTTAATATTTCTATTGGACTTCCCATTATTGTTTTTCCACCTCATTTGCTTTTATTTCGTTATTAAGAAATTCTACACATTCTTTTGTTCTACTATAAATGTCTAGTAATTCATCATTTGTAATTGTACTTAGATTTATTTCATTTATCTCCATTTTTACCCCTTCTTCTAGCTTTTTTTCTGTGTACATTATATATAAATTTTCGATATATGTCTACATTTTTTTCAATTTTTATAGAAAAAAACTACTATCATTTAAATAGTAGTTTTTCTGTAATTAGTGATAGTTACTAATCTTTTTTAACTTCTGGTTTTGTAAATCCTAAATTATTATCTATTTGTTTACCTGTAGAAGCAGTATCTATACAGTCAACATCTTGACCTTCAATCCATATATATACTCTTGCTTTCATAATTGAGTTTTGAGCAAGTGTTAATTTTGTTTCTGTTCCTAATGCTGCCATATCTGTAACAGTTCCAACTGAAGCTGCTGTTCTTAAAGTTTTTTGTTCATCCATATTTGTTCCTGCTTGTAATTGATCAACTCCTGCAACAGTTCCATCTCCAACTGCTTTGATACCATATGTTGCAACTTCTGAATTAGAATTTCCTTCAACTCTTGTATCATTTTTTACAACTTCAGCAATATGTTGATTATAATTTGGTTCCCATATACATACTGATGGTGTTCCTGCAGCTAGTCCTCTAATTGTAGCTCCATCATCTGTTAATCCTGCTTTTGTACTATATAATACAACAGCTGATCTTATACAGTTTTCAAGACCTGTTCCTTTTTTACCATTTGTTTCATTTATTGCAACAGATGTTCCAGTATTTAACTGCAAAATATCTCCATCTTCTTTTGATGATGAATTTTTAAAATATAAGTCAAATGCTATATATTTTCCTCCAGCTCCTCCAACTGCTAAATCTGATTCTTTTGCAGCATTATTTAATGTCGTACCATCACCACTAATG
>CAKPLV010000124.1 GCA_934167735.1 uncultured Clostridia bacterium
TATTGTTTTCCACAACTTTCAATTACTGCGTACATTTAAAATGCACCTCCCTTATTTGTATACTCGCTAATCCTTATATAAAGGTAGTTCATGTTTCATAACTTTTGGTTACCTTGACTAAGCGGATTACAGTTATCAATTTTAACATATTTCAACCTGTTTGTCAACATTTTTCAAAAAAAGAAGTAGAATACTTCACAAGTTTCTACTTCTGTTAATTTTATTCTCTATTTGTTAATTCTTCTAAGTCTAATAATTCTTGCCATCTTGAATCAACTTCTTTTTGGAATTCTTCTATCATCCATTCATTTCCTGGTTTAAACATGTGTTTAAATCTTTTTTGTGGACGTAAAAATTCTTCTATTGGAAGTTTTTTAGCTGGTTTATATGTTATTTTATATTTTCCATCAACTACTTCGTATAATGGCCAGTAACATGTATCTACAGCTAATTTATTTATCTTCATTAAATCTTCTGTTGCATATCCCCATCCTCTTGGACATGGTGATAATACATTTAAAAATGCTGGTCCTTGTGTATATATTGCTTTTTCAGATTTTTCATATAAATCTTTAAAGTTTGTAATAGCTGCTGTTTGAGCAACATATGGAATGTGATGTCCTACCATGATTTTTGCTAAATCTTTTCTTACTTGCATTTTTCCTGGTATAACTTTACCTGCTGGTGATGTTGTTGTATCAGCAAATTTTGGAGTTGCAGATGAACGTTGTATACCTGTGTTCATATATGCACCATTATCATAACATACATAAACCATGTCATGACCTCTTTCCATTGCTCCTGATAAACTTTGTAAACCTATATCATAAGTTCCACCATCTCCACCAAATGCTATAAATTTAGTATCTTTGTCTTGTGGTAATTTTCCTTGTTTTTTCATTGATTTATATGCTGCTTCTGCACCTGCACAAGTTGCACCTGCACATTCGAAAGCTGTGTGTATAAATGAATCTGTCCAAGCTGTATATGGATATATAAATGTTGAAACTTCCATACATCCTGTTGCATTTGCAACAACAGCATGATCTTCTGGTTTCAATGCTCTCATTACCATTCTAGCAACAACTGGAGCTCCACATCCTGCACACATTCTATGTCCTTCAGTAAATCTTGAAGGTTTATTTGCAACTACATCTTTTACATCATATGCCATTTACCTTTCCTCCCTTCTTAGACCTAAATATCTATATGGATTTTCTACTTTTCCGTCTTCTACTATTTGGGCTAAGTCTGAATATACAGATTCTAATTGAACTTCTGTAGTATCTCTTCCACCAATTCCATATATATAGTTAACCATTGGTACATTTTTTTGATTTACATACATTGCTGATGTTACATCTTCAAATAATGCTCCACCTGCTGCATTTAGTGAATCTGCTTTATCTAAAACTGCAACTGCTTTTAAATGAGAAAGAGCTTCTGCAATTTCTTCTGCTGGGAATGGTCTAAACATTCTAACTTTTAGTAATCCTGCTTTGATTCCTTTTTCTCTTAATTTATTTACAACTGCTTTTGTTGTTCCAGCTGTTGAATTCATACAAACTATTGCTATTTCAGCATCATCTAATTTATATTTTTCAAAGAATTCATATTTTCTTCCTGTCCATTTTTCGAAATCTTCTGAAACTTTTTTGATAACATCTTTTGCTTTTATCATTGCTTCTGCTTGTTGTGCTTTATGTTCAAATAAATATGCTTGTAAATCAAGTGGTCCAATTGCTATTGGTTCATCTCTATTTAATAAATAATGTTCTGGTTTATATTCACCAACAAATTTCTTAACTTCTTCATCACTTTCTAATTGAATATTTTCTATTGAATGTGATGTAATAAATCCATCTTGACATACCATTACAGGTAATAAAACATCTTTGTTTTCAGCAATTTTATGTGCCATAAGCATATTATCATAAGCTTCTTGGTTATTTTCTGAAAATAACATTATCCATCCTGCATCTCTAACTCCCATTGCATCTGAATGATCATTATGTATATTTAATGGTCCTGATACAGCTCTATTTACTAATGCCATAACTATTGGCAATCTTAAACTTGATGCAATATATATCATTTCCCACATTAATGATAAACCATTTGCAGATGTTGCTGTCATTGCTCTTGCTCCTGCAGCTGATGCACCAATTGTTGCTGACATTGCACTATGTTCACTTTCTACTGCAACAAATTCTGTATCAACTTCTCCATTTGAAACAAATGTAGAAAAATATTGTGGTATTTCTGTTGATGGTGTAATTGGAAATGCTGCTACTACATCTGGATTTATTTGTTTCATTGCAATTGCTGTTGCTTCATTTCCACTTAATCTTTCTCTAATACTCATGCTTATTCCTCCTTCATTTCTATTGCTCCAAATGGGCATACTTTTGCACAAACGCCACAACCTTTGCAATAATCAAAATTAAAATCTTTTCTTTTTAAATCTTTTCCAACAGGAATTGAATCTTCTGGACAAACAGCAAAACATAACCCACATTGTTTACATTTTTCTTCATGAAATATAGGTTTCATACTTCTCCAGTCACCTGTTTTAAATTCTCTAGCATTTCCAGCTTCATATATTGTTCCACCTATTGTTAATTTTTCCAAAGGTGTTTTTGGATTTATATCTGTCATATCTTTTTAACCTCCTTTAATGCTAATTCAAGTGCTTTCATATTACCATCTATAACTTCTGGTTTTTTAGCAAATTTATGTTTAAATGATTTTTGCATATCTGCAATAAATTCTTCTTCTGACATTATTCCTGTAACTTTTACTATTGCAGCTAACATTGGAGTATTTGGAAAATATCTTCCTAATGTTTCTTCAGATACTTTTCTAGCATCTATTGTATATATTGCTCCTTCATATCCTTTTAATAAACTTCTTAATTCATCAGCACCTTTTGTTGTATTTATAACAATAGCTCCATCTTTTTTTAATCCTGCTGTTACTGGTACTGTTGCTAATAATGTTTCATCAACAACTACTACATAATCTGGTTCATATATATTACTATGTATTGTTATTGGTTCAACACTTATTCTGTTATATGCAGTTATTGGTGCTCCCATTCTTTCTGGACCATATTCTGGAAATCCTTGAATATATTTTCCAGTATTAAATGCTGCATCTGCTAATAATAGTGAAGCAGTTTTTGCACCTTGGCCACCTCTTCCGTGCCATCTAATCTCAATTAAATTACTCATGAAATTTAGCCTCCTTTTTTCTTTCATGATTCAAGTATATTATTATTTTTTCTCAATGTCAAGGTATTTTATTTTTTTGAACTGACTGTACAATTAAAGGAACCTTGCTAGGTTCCTTCTTATTTTCCATATATAATTTCTATATTTTTTAATTCATTTATTGTATAAGTATTTTCAAATTTAATATCTAATGTTATTTGACCTTTATTATTATATTCTGTTACTATTGGTTCATATTCATAATAATATGAATTCAAAACATTAAATTCTTCATCATATCTATTTATTCTTAATGTATAATCTTTATTAGCTAGGCTAACACCATTTTTCAAAACAATTCTTACCCCTGTATTAGTAACCTCATATGATTCTATTGTTTCATATTGAGTGATGTCATCTGTTACAGGTACATAATTGTCATTAATATTTACTAATAAGATTTTAAATGAAGATAGTTCGTTTATTGTACATGGTACTTTTACATTATTTTTAAAATTAAATACTGTTTTTGTATCATTTATATATTTTTCTGTGTTTTCTATGATATCCTCATTTTTCTCACCTTTTATAATTATATCAATATTTTTTTCGTCTTTATTTTGTTTTTCTATTATATATCTAGAAATATTAATAATTATATCTCCATTATTTGTTTCATAATCAAATAAATAATAATCATATTT
>CAKPLV010000125.1 GCA_934167735.1 uncultured Clostridia bacterium
ACAGAATATGTACTATTACCATTTAGTTTTTTTACACCATTAATTTTTATTACATCTGTTCCAGCACCACGGATATCTGCTCCCATAGTATTTAGGAAATTTGCTACATCAACAATATGAGGTTCTTTTGCAGCATTATCTATAATTGTTGTTCCTTCTGCTAATACAGAAGCAAGCATTACATTAATAGTTGCACCAACAGAAACAACATCCATGTAAATAGAAGTTCCAACTAATTTTGAAGCAGTTGCTGTTATTTTTCCTTGTCCAACTTCAACAGAAGCACCAAGAGCTTCGAAACCTTTTATGTGTTGATCAATAGGACGAGCGCCTAACTTGCAACCACCAGGCATACCAACAGAAATTTTTCCTTTTCTTCCAAGCATGCTTCCAATTATATAATATGATGCTCTGAATTTTCTTGTAAGTTCTTCAGATGCAATAGTGTTATTTATATTTCTTGTATCTATTGTTATTTCATTTGGAGTATTCCATGTTATCTTTGCACCAAGACCTTCTAATATAGTACAAGATGTTTTTACATCACTAATATTAGGTAAATTGTCAATAGTACATACACCATCAATTAAAAGTGTTGCTGGTAAAATTGCGACTGCTGCATTTTTTGCACCACTTATATTTACTTCTCCTTTTAAAGGTGTTTTTCCCGTGATTACTAACTTTTCCAAAAGTATTCCTCCTTAAAATTATTATCCATAGCAAAATATATCATAAAAATGATAAGATTACAACAGTTTTTTAGGGATATTCTAATTTTTAGCTGTGAAAAATCCTTTTTCAGAAAAAAATTCTACAATTTTAAATTTGAATTTAATACTAGCTGTATTTTCTGAAATAATATTGTAAGATTCAGAGTCTAGATTATTTTGAAGATTTTCTCTAGATTCATCACTTATAACACCTGAGCTTACATCAATAAAGCATAATGAAGGAAACATTACACACCACCAATTTCTTCCTTTAGCACTACCAATTTCAACTCTAAGTGCATCATAAAAACTTGCAGGAAGTGAAATATCACCATAATTTTTAGTTGGAAAATAATAATTTCCAATATTAATATTTACATCATAATCATATCCGTTATCAATAATAGTTTGTTTTGCTATCTCTTGAAATTCATTTTTATGATCTTGTGCAATTTGCATTGCTTCTTCTTTTGTAGTACATGATGAACAGATATTATTCATATAATCTAGTAAATTGTCTCTAACTTTTAATTTTAAAGATTGATCTTCTTCAGAGTTACTATTTGCAATAACATGTAATCTAAAAACAGAATTTGATAAATCTTCAGATACAGCAGATACATAAGAATGAGCACATATAAAAGTATACAAAAATAATAAAAAAATAAGTAATATAAATGATTTGAATTTTGATAAAATTCTCATAAAAATCCTCCTAAAAAAATATTAAACATTAATGTAAAAAAATCACTTTAAATTAAGTATTAACCAAAAAATATAAAATATTCAGGTTTATAAATTTTAACAGAAAACTATTGACAGAAATTACATATAATGGTAAAATATGTAAAGAAATCATTCGAAAGGATAAATAAAATGATTATTGAAAAGCCAGAAATAAAAAAATATTGTAGTTTTTATATGAGTGACTTTCACTTAGAAATGATATTAGTCCCATATATAAATCAACATTTTCACGAAAATGAAAATGTAATAATATCAACACAAAAGAACTTAAAAGATAGTGTAAATATTTTAATGTCTAAAATGAATTTAAATCAAAAAGATAAAGAACGAATCTTAGAATTAAATTGGAATAATAATCAAATAAATAATATAGAAGAAAATGCGAATGTAATAATTGTTGGAAACAAGGAATTTATAAATAACGAAAATCAAAAATTAGAGAATATGAAAACAAAAGATGTGAAAGTCATTGATTGCTATGACTTTGAGGAAGTTAAAGATGATATAAATAATATTGTAAAAGGATATGATAAGAATTTAAACACTATAGGATTAAATGATTTATAAATATATAATTGTGAAAATTTGGAGTAAAGTATTGAAAAAAAAAATAAAATAGTGTATATATAATAATATGTAGCAAGAAAGGGAGAATACATATGGATGAAAATTTAGAATCAATAAGAAAAACTCTAAAAAGATATTCACAAGAACACTTGTTAAATGGCTATGAAAAACTAGACAGTGTTAAGAAAAAAGAATTAATAGAACAAATAGAAAATACAGATTTTGATTTAATAAATAATTTGTATAATAATACAAAAAAGGATGTTGAAATCAAAGAGTCTCAAATTACACCAATAGAATATCTTGATAAAGAAAAATTAAATGGTTATTACAAATCATTTCAAGAAACAGGAGAAAAGGCTATAAGAAGCGGAAAACTTGCAGCGGTTACTATGGCTGGTGGACAAGGTACAAGATTAGGTCATCAAGGACCTAAAGGAACATTTGATATAGGACTAGATTCTCATAAATCATTATTTGAATTACTTAGTGATTCATTAAAAGAACAAGGAAAAAAATATAATGTTGTTATTCCATGGTTTATAATGACAAGCAAAGAAAATAACGACGCTACAGTTGAGTTCTTTGCAAAACATAAATTCTTTGGATATGAGAAAGATAAAAATATATTCTTCTTTGAACAAGGTGAACTACCAATGGTAGATACAGAAGGAAAAATCCTAATAGGAGAAGATGGGTTAATAAAAGAAGCTGCAGATGGCCATGGAGGAATATATGAAGCATTAGTAAAAAACGGTATGACAAAGAAAATGCGTAAATTAGGTGTTGAATGGATTTTTATAGGAGGAGTAGACAACTGTTTAGTAAAAATGGTTGATCCTATTTTAATGGGAATTGCAATCCAAAAACATGTAACAGCAGCAGGTAAATCAGTGGTAAAAGCAAATCCTCAAGAAAAAGTTGGAGTTTTCTGTAAAAAGAACGGAAGACCTTCTGTTGTAGAATATACAGAAATTCCTAAAGAAATGTCAGAAGCTACTGACTCAAGAGGAGAATTAATATATGGTGAATCACATATATTATGTAATTTGTTCAATATTGAAGCTGTTGAAAGAATGGGAAGCAGACCATTACCTTATCACACAGCATTTAAAAAAGCAACATATATAGATAAAGATGGAAATAAAGTAGTACCAGATGGACCAAATGCGTATAAATTTGAAGCATTTTTATTTGATGCATTTGGAGAACTTGATGACATGGCTATTCTAAGAGTTAAGAGAGAAGAAGAATTTGCACCAGTAAAAAATGCACAAGGAATAGATAGCCCTGAAACAGCAAGAGAATTATACAAGAAGTTTTATAAAGTTTAAAATTAAAAGCTACTGATATTAAGTAGCTTTTTTTGAAAGGAAGGATAAAAATGGATTATTTAAAAGAATATGAAAGATGGTGTTCTGATTCAGCATTTGATGAAGAAACAAAAAAAGAATTATTAGAAATTAAAGATAATGAAGAAGAAATCAAAGATAGATTTTATAAAGAATTAGAATTTGGAACTGCAGGTCTACGTGGAGTAATCGGTATGGGAACAAATAGAATGAACAAATATACTGTAGGAAAAGCAACACAAGGATTAGCTAATTTTATTATAAAACAAAATGGTCAAGATAGAGGAGTAGTTATAAGTTTTGATTCAAGACATATGTCTCCTGAATTCAGTAAATTAACAGCATTAGTGTTAAATGCAAATGGAATAAAAACATATATAATGGATAGATTAAGACCTGTTCCAGAATTATCTTTTTCTGTTAGAAAATTAAATGCTATTGCTGGAGTAATGATTACAGCAAGTCATAATCCACCAAAATA
>CAKPLV010000126.1 GCA_934167735.1 uncultured Clostridia bacterium
GATTATTCATTGCTATGCCAAGCAGAAAAACTCCAAACGGAGAATTCAAAGACATAGCTCATCCAATCAATGCTGAAACAAGAGAGAAGATTCAAAAAGCTATATTAGAAGCTTATGAAGCTCCTGAAACAGAAGAATCAGCAGAATAATAAATTTTGCCCCTTATAGGGGCTATTTTTTTTGAGAAAACCGCTATTTCAAATTCGTTAAATATCAACAAAATACTTGAAAAAAGAGATAAAACAATGTATAATAAAAAAGAATTTTTGTAAGAAAGAGGAAAAATAATGTACTTAGTAGTAGGGCTAGGAAATCCAGGAGAAGAATATAAAAAAACAAGACATAATATGGGGTTTAATACTATAGATATGTTATGTAAAAAATATGGAATAGAAATAAAAAAAGAAAAATTCCAAGGCAAATATGAATGTTCAACAATAGAGCAAGAAAAAATAATACTATTAAAGCCACAAACATACATGAATTTGAGTGGTGAGAGCATAAAACAATTTGTTAATTTTTATAAAATAGAAAAAGATAAAATAATAATAATATATGACGACATGGACATAAATCCAGGTACAATAAAAATAAGAAAAAAAGGTAGTGCTGGTGGTCATAATGGAATGAAGTCAATTATTCAAAATCTTGGAACAGAAGAATTTCCAAGAATAAGAATAGGAATAGGCAGACCAACAAAAGAAGAAGATCAAATAAATTATGTAATTGGTCAAATTTCAAATGAAGAACAAGAAAAATTAAAAATAGGAGTAGAAAAAGCCCAAGAAGCTGTTATAGAAATATTAAAAAATGGCATTGACAAAGCTATGAACAAATTGAATTAGAAAGGTAAAAACATGATAGAGTTAATAATAGATAAAAACAATGAAGGAAAAAAAATAGCTGTTGTAGAAAATGGAAAATTAGTAGAAATATATGAAGAAAATGCAGAAAATCAAAAAGCCAGAAACGAAGGAAATATATATGCAGGATTTGTAAAAGACATTATACCAGGAATGCAAGCTGCATTTGTAGACATTGGTACAGAAAAAGCAAGTTTTATACATGTAAAAGATATATTACCACAAGTTGATGAAAAAAAGGGAGAAAAACAAGAAGATTGTAAAATAAAAGATGTTATAAAAAACAAACAAAAAATCTTAGTACAAGTTCAAAAAGACAGTAATGAGAAAAAAGGTGCAAGAACATCAACACATATAAAAATAACAGGAAAATATATAATATTATTACCTAATACAACAATTATTACAATATCACAAAAAATAGAAAATGAGAAAGAAAAAGAAAGACTTATAAATTTAATAAAAGAAAATTTACCTAAAAATACAGGAGCTATAATAAGAACAGCAGCACAAAATATAAAAAAAGAAGAACTAATAAAAGATTTAGAAAATCAATTAACAATCTGGAAAGAAATTGTTAATAAATACAATAAAATATCAGAAAAACCAGAGCTTGTATATAAAAGCCCAGATATTATAGAAAAAATGATATTAGATATGCCTGAAAAAGAAATAAGTAAAATAATCGTAAATGATAAAAACGAATATAACAAACTAAAACAAAATGAAAATGCAGACAAGATAGTATTAGAAGAAGGAAATCTATTAGAAAAATACGAAATAGAAAAACAAATAGAAAAATCAAAACAAAGAAAAATCTGGCTTAAATGTGGAGGATTTATCACAATAGATTCAACAGAAGCACTAATTGCAATAGATGTTAATTCAGGCAAATTTACAGGAAAAAGTAATTTAGAAGATACAATATACAAAGTAAATTATGAAGCAACAATAGAAATAGCAAGACAAATAAGACTAAGAGATATTGGTGGAATAATAATAATAGATTATATAGATATGCACAAAAAAGAAAATAGAGATAAAATAGAAAAATTACTAAAAGAAGTACTAAAAAAAGATAGAGCAAAAACACAAATAGAAGGTTTCACAAAATTAAATTTAATGGAAATGACAAGAAAACATATATGTAGTCATAATAGCTAAGAAAGTAGGAAAAATAATGAAAGTAGGATTTGTATCATTAGGATGTAGTAAAAATTTAATAGACACAGAAGTAGCAATAGGACATTTCAAAAATAATAACTTTGAAATAGAAAACAATCCAGAAAAAGCAGAAATAATAGTAGTAAATACATGTGGATTCATAGATTCTGCTAAAGAAGAAGCAATAAATACTATTTTAGAAATGGCAGAATATAAAAAGAAAAAATGTAAATATTTAATAGTAATGGGATGTTTAGTTCAAAGATATTATGATGATTTAGTAAAAGCCTTACCAGAAGTAGATTTATTCATAAAATTAGATGAATATAACAATTTCTGGGACAAAGTAGAAAAATTAATAAAAGAAAATGAAGTAGAACCTAGTGCAACAAAATCAACAGATAAAATCACAGAAATAAAACCACTTCCAATGCCAGAATGTAACGAATTTTTTGAAAGAGTTGTTACAACAGGAAAAAATTATGCTTATCTAAAAATTGGAGAAGGATGTAGTAATAGATGTACATATTGTGCAATTCCATATATAAGAGGTCCATTTGTAAGCAGAAAAATGGAAGATATAATTGAAGAAGCAAAAATATTAGCAGATAAAGGAATAAAAGAAATAATTGTAATAGCTCAAGATACAACAAAATATGGAGTAGATATTTATGGAAAAGAAAAACTACCAGAATTATTACAAAAAATCTCAGAAATTCAAGGAATAGAATGGATAAGATTTTTATATTCATACCCAGAAGGAATTTCAGATGAATTAATAAATGTTGTAAAAAACAACTCAAAAATTTGCAAATATTTTGATATACCAATTCAACATATATCAGACAGAATTCTAAAAAGAATGAATAGAAGAACAAATAAAAAACAAATAGAAGAATTAATCAGCAAATTAAAACGAGAAATTCCAGAAGTAACAATAAGAACAACACTTATAGTTGGCTTCCCAGGAGAAACAGAACAAGACTTTGAAGAATTATACGAATTTGTACAAAAAACAAAATTTGATAAATTAGGTGCTTTCAAATATTCAAAAGAAGAAGGAACACCTGCTGCAAAATTACCAGATCAAATAAATGGAAACACTAAAAACTCAAGATATAACAAAATAATGAAAATTCAACAACAAATATCAAATGAAAATTTGAAAAAAGAAATCGGAAAAGAATATGAAGTAATTATAGAAGATATATCATTTGATAAAAAATATTTAATTGGAAGAACAAGAAAAGATGTTCCAGATATTGATGGAATTATATATATCAAAAATACATTACAAAAAGAAGAAATAAACCAATTTGTTAAAGTCAAAGTAATAGATGTAAAAGACTATGATTTAATTGGTGAAATTATATAGGAGGGGAAGATATGGAAAAAAACACATTATCTCCAGAAGAACAACAAACAATAGAAAAAATGTCAATATTTGAGGCAGACTTAAACGAAAAAAATAAAGCTGAAAATAAAGAATTACAACAATTAAAATATTATGATAATTTTAAAGTAAGTGGAATAAAAGACATTGATTTTTCAAATGTTTTTATAACAAGAGAAAAAGATAAAGACGGAAAAGTTAGTATTCACATGTATTGTGGAGATATATCAAATGAAATCCTAAGTGTAGATGGAGATGGAAATTTAAACATAAAACCAGAACTAAAAGATTTTTTAGGAGATATTGATATAGAAGAACTAATAAAAGAAAATGAAAAAGAACCAGGAAAACTAAAAGGTTTATCAGAAAAAATGCCGGAAAGA
>CAKPLV010000127.1 GCA_934167735.1 uncultured Clostridia bacterium
AGAAAAACGTGTATCAGAACAACTAAAGAAAAGAGGTCAGGCTCATGAAGAACAATAAATTGATAGTTTACAAAAAGAGTATCTTTAGAAAAATAAGTGAATTTTTCAAGAAAATATTTTCAAAGAAAGAAGTATTACCCAAAGAGGTAATTATAACAAATGAAAAAGATAACAATTTTTTAGAGAATATTCAAATCAAAGAAGATAAAGAAGAATTAAGATTGATTCAACTAAAACAACAATATGAAAATGGAGAAATAGATGAAGAAGAAATATCAGATGAAGATGTTGATAAACTATGTGAATTATATAAAAAAGAAACTGACGAATTAAATTCTGATACTGAAAGAAGAAAAAATCATATTGCACAAATGCTAAAAGAACTAAAAAATACATAAAAAATAAAATTCATAATACAACCCTCGTACGAATACAATTAAACAAAAGTATTCATATGGGGGTTTTCATAATGAAAGGAATATCAATAGATGAGCGTGCTGTAAACCTAGCACAATATATAATAGATTCAAAAGACACAGTAAGAGGAACTGCCAAGAGATTTTGCGTAAGCAAAAGTACAGTACACAAAGATGTAACAGAAAGGTTAATAAAAATCAATCCAGTATTAGCAAGAGAAGTAAGAGAAATACTGGACGAAAATAAAGCAGAACGACATATAAGAGGGGGAATGGCAACAAAATTAAAGTATTCAAAGAAATAAAACAAAACTATTGCAATTATTAAAAAATAATAATAGAATATAAATATTAATAGGAGGAATAAAAATGAATGAATTATTAGAACCAGAATCAAACAAAATAAGTACAAAACTAAAAATATTTTATATAACAATAATTGTAATATGTGTAATTGCCATAATTGCAGCAGTAATACTTCAAATACAAAAAGACAATCAAAAAGACAAAGAAGTAAAAATTCCAACAATAAGTACTGATGACACAGAAAAATACAAAAACGAATTTAATAGTATTTTTCAAAATAAAGTAAATTACTTAAAAGACAATGGATACAAAATTACAAAAGTGGATGAAAGTAAAGAAATAATATATACTGGATATGAGAAAAAGGAAAATAAATTAAACAGTTATGATCTTAATGTAAGTATTCCATATATCAACATAAAAAATGATGTTATAGAAAAATACAATCAACAAATAATAAGCACATTTGAAAGAAAAGCAAAAAGTGTATTAAATACCACAGATGAAAATGTTGTATTTACAGTAAATTATAGTGCATATGTATCAAACAACATTTTATCATTAGTAATAAGAGCAACACTAAAAGAGGGAACAGATCCTCAAAGAGATATGATACAAACATATAATTTTGATTTAATAAATCAAAAAGAATATACAATAGATGATATATTAGAGAAAAAAGGTCTAAGCAAAAGAGAAGCAAACGAAAAAATCAAAGAAGAAATCACAAAAGTTCAACAAAAAGTTGAAGAACTTAGAGGCTTAGGATATAGTGTATATACAAGAGACTTAGATAATGATACATACAATATAAGTAATGTTACAGAATATTTCATAGGAGAAGATAATGCATTATATGTAATCTTTGCATATGGAAATCAAAATAATACAAGTGAAATGGATATTGTTATAATGTAAAAAAAGGAACTTCGTTAGAAGTTCCTTTTTGAAAATAAAAGGGGATGTTTGTTTAATCAGTTCTTACTGACTATACATATAGTATATAAATAGATTTTGTCCATTTTGTGAACTGAATATGAAATCTATGGGGTTTCTTCTAAAGTAACTGTAATATCTTTTGTCTCACCATTTCTATTAATAGTCAATGTCATAGTATCACCAATATTGTGACTATTTTTAATCTCATTTAATTCATCCATAGTTTTAATATCTTTTCCATCAGCTTTTACAATAACATCTCCACCTTTGATGCCAGCTTTTTCAGCAGGAGAGAAGTTCTCAACAGATTTTACATAAATACCAAGTGCTAAATTATATTTTTTAGCTGTTGCTTCATCTAAATTAATTCCAGTAACACCGATAAATGGTCTTAAAACTTTATTATGTTCTTTTAATTGATCAATTACATTTAAAGTAGAATTAATTGGAATAGCAAAACCAATTCCTTCAACACCTGTACCAGATAATTTTAATGTATTTATACCAATAACTTTTCCATCACTATTAACTAAAGCACCACCACTGTTACCTGAGTTTATAGCAGCATCTGTTTGAATACATACATATTTGTTTCCATCTGATTCCACTTCTCTATTTACAGCACTTATGATACCTGTTGTAACTGTAGTATCAAGACCTAGAGGGCTACCAACAGCCATTGCAAATTCTCCAACAACAGCTTGATCTGAATCAGCAAATTCAGCAGCAGTTAAACCTGATTTTTCAATTTTTAAAACAGCTAAATCTGTTTGTGAATCTTTTCCTACAATAGTTGCATCAAAAATTGCATCATCACCATAAGTTGCTGAGTTTAGTTTTACTTTAACTGATGTAGCATCAGAAAGATCATAATAAGAATATGATGAATTAGATGAACTACTATCAACAACGTGATTATTTGTTAAAATATAACCATCTTCACTAATAATAATACCAGAACCTGTTGCAGTAGCTGTTGATGTTTGTGGTTGACCAAATCCAAAGAATGAATTTGTTGTTGCAGTATAAGTAACCTCTATACCTACAATTGATGGTAATATTTTATTAGCTGCAAAAACTGCAGTATTAGAATAATTAGAAAGTGAAATTAAGTTAGTAGATGTACCACTAGCAGTTACAGTGTTTACAGGTGTTGTAACACTTGTAGTTTCTTTTCCTACAAGTTTTTCTTTTATAGAAGGAACACCAAAACATGTACCTAATACTAAAGAGCATCCAACAACTCCACTAAAGAATGGTAATATTACATTCTTTCCAAAATTATTATCTTTTTTGCTAAAATTAGCTTTTGAAACTTTGCTTGAAATTATTTCAAATTTATTTTCATTTTTATCTTCATCCATTATAAAATCCTCCTTAAAACAAATTTCAATTCTTTTATAGAATACTCTACAATTGTGAAGAATATGTGAAAATGGTGTAAAAAACTATAAATAAATTTAGAAATTTACTTGAAAATAAAAAATAGTATCGATATAATATAATAGTGGAGGAGTGAAAATGGTAAAAAATAAAGGAATAACATTGATTGCATTAACTATAACAATAGTAATAATGATGATAATAGCAGGGATTACAACATATTTTGGAAAAGATTTAATAAAACAAGTAAAATTACAAGATTTAAGAACAAATATGTTATTAATACAAGCAAAAGCAAGAGAATATCTTGAAGAAACAACATTTCAAAAGATAACAAATTTAGAAGAAGCAAAAAATCAAGGAATAATAAAAGGTACAGCTATATCAGGAACAGAAGTACAATCAATAGCTGAAAAAACAGGAAAAATAACAGCACCAATAGAACAATATTATTATTTAACAGCAGAAGATCTAAATGAAATGGGAATAGAAGAATTAAAAGTAGAAGATTATGGTTATTTCATTATAAGATATGATTTAGATGAGATAAAAGTAGAAGTACTAAACACAAATGGATATCAAGGAAATTATACACTAGATGAAATAAATGCATTAGTTGAGGAGTAAAATGAAAGAAAAAGAAGAGCAAAGATTACTAAATTTAAAAGAACAAGAAAAAGAATTAATGGAAAAAGGATTCAAAACAATATGTGGAATAGATGAAGCAGGAAGAGGACCACTTGCAGGCCC
>CAKPLV010000128.1 GCA_934167735.1 uncultured Clostridia bacterium
ATTTACAAGGATTTTTATGTATGATTTAGGATCATCTGACATACGCCAACCCCATATTTTACTACTTTTAGACATTACTGTTCCATTTTGAGCTGGTGATTCTAAATACATATTTGCTTTGTATTTTTCAAAAAAGAATTGTTGGTCATATCTTATCAATTCAATATTTTGAGATGATATAACTCTAAGTGATAATGTATGTATTCCATTATTTATGTTTTTGGCATTTATAACATAATTAACACCTGGCATAGGATTTTCTTCTTCTGTTCCATATCCTTTTATTGCCTTTAAAACATCTTCTCTATCTACTCTTTTTGCTTCTATAATTTCTGATTTATTGTTATCAATATACACCTCTATTTTAGAATCTACATCATTAGTCATTACCCAACCTAGTAAATTGATTTTTCCAATTTCAGTTGTGTAAACAGGACTATCTATATAAGCTTGTGCAACAAAGTTATTTTCAGCATTTGATTTTGAACATTTTATTACTAAAAATATTACTGCTACAAATAAAATTAAAATTATTTTATTTATTATATTTTTTTTCATAAATGTCCTCCTTTTTATTTGTTTTTCATAAATTTTAAATATCCTATTATAGGAAAATGGAATAATACAATTTCTCTAATACTTTTTTTGAATTGATTTTTTCCCCATAGTATTTTAAAATATTCTGAAATATTAAAATGTATAATTCCTTTAGATAAAATTTTATCATAATAATTTTTACATTGTTTTATAAATTCTCTATCTTCATTTTTTACTGAATATTTTTCACACATAATAATTCCATTAAGATATGCTCTTTTTATAACATCTTCTCTGTATTTTAAATATGATTCATATCCAGTTCCATTTTTTTCTTTCCATCTTGCAATATTGTTATTTAAGCTTCTTCCTCCAAATACATTTGTATTATGAAGTCTATAGTCAAATAATTGATCATATATGTAATCAATTCCTTTTCCCTCATTTGCAATAAATGCTGCTAACCAATCATGTGCAATTACTTCTTTTTTGAATGGTAACATTTTTTCTTTTACTTCTCTTGTAATTATTTGTGAACATCCAATTCCTACACATCTTGATATTGCAATTTTATCAGTTCCATTTACTAATGGTACATTTTTGTATTTGAAGTAATCATCTTCTATTACAATTGATTCTCCATCTACTTGTCTACTATTACAGTAAACCATATCTCTGTTTTCTTCTTTTATTTTTCTATAACTTCTCTCTACTTTATCTTTATGCCAAATATCATCATGGTCTGAAAACATTATAAAATTAGCACTTGATTTTTCTAGTAAAAATTCAAAATTTTTATTATATCCTAAATTTTTTTCTTGAAAAAATAACTTTATTCTTTTATCTTTTTCTTCATATTCTTTTAATACTTTTCTAACATTTTCATCTGTTGATTTGTCATCACTTATTAATATATGAATATTTTTATATGTTTGTTTTATAATACTTTCAATTTGTTCTCTTAAGTACTTTTCATTGGTATTATATGTTGCAACTAATATATCAACTACTTCGTCCATATTTATTCCTTCCATTCTTTTTTTGTGACATTATATCATTGTTTATCCAATATTTCTACATTTTATATTCTTTTTCTAATTTTTCATTAAAGTAGAGTTTTGTTATTAAATTTAGCTCTGCTAATGATTCTCCTTTAAGGCTGAATGAAAATAACTTCTTAGGTGGTGCCATTACTATATATTTTATAGCATTCATAGTACTTTCAGACATTCTCAAACATCCTTTGTCTTGTCTTGAACATGGTTCACATTTGAATCCATTATCTTTTAAACTAAAATATTCTAATTTATCTTTTTGCTTACAATTAACACATTCTGTTATTCTTGGTGTATATCCTAAATAACATAATAGTTTCATTTTAAATATACTCATTATAAGATCTGGATCTTTGTCTGTTTCTGATAATGTGTATAATGTGTTTAAAAATAGTTGTAAAATTTTATAACAGTTTTCGTTCTCTTCTGTTACTTCTCTTATGATTTTTGTTATTGATACTGCATAATTAAGCTTGTCCAAATCTGTTCTTATATTATAAAAAACTTCTATTGGTTCACATGAATTTATGGTATATGTATTTGTGCCTTTGTACATTAAATATTCTCCAAAACACAAAAATTGTGTGCCTGCAAGTAAGGTGCTACGTTGTCTCCTAGCACCTTTTGCTACACACGATATTTTTCCTAATCCTGGTGTTAACATTGTTAACATTTTATCATAATCTCCTAAATTATTTTCAGAAATTATTATTCCACTCATTTTTATTGTTCCCATCTTGTTCCACCTTTTGAATTTGTAATTGTTCTTCTACATTTTGTATTTCTTTTAGTTCTAAAAATGTATTTAAATCTCCAGTATTTTTAAACATATTCCATGCAATATTTTTAATCATAAGCTCACTTCCTTAATACTATCTTTTGCTGCTTTTGAGAAATTTATTCAAATTATTGCAATTTAAATTTCTTTACTATTGAAGTATCATCTTGCCAGTCTTCTTTGACTTTTACCCAAGTTTTTAAATTAACTTTTAGTCCAAAATTGTGTTCCATATCAATTCTTGCTGCCTGACCAATTTGTTTTAACATACTTCCATTTTTTCCAATTATTATTCCTTTATGTGAATTTCTTAGACAATAAATTGTTGCTTCAATATCACATATTTCTTGTTTTTGTTGATTTTTTCTAAACTTCATTTTTTCAACTTCAACATAAATTCCGTGTGGTACTTCATCTTGTAAATATGTTAGTGCTTTTTCACGAATTGTTTCTTCTGCAAGTTGTCTCATTGTTTGATCTGTATATTCTTCTGTACTATAATATGCAGGACCTTCTTTTAAGTTCTTTTCTATTTCATCTAAAATTACATCTCTGTATTTTTCTTTTATTGAAGAAACTGGAATAACCGCTTCAAAGTTATATTCTTTTTGGTATAAATCTATTAGTTTCAAAAGTTTTTCTCTTTTTACTAAATCAATTTTATTTATTATAAGAATTGCTTTTTTATGAGATTCTTTGATTTTTTCAAGAATCCTCATATCTCCTCTTCCAATTTCTTCACTTGTTGCTTCTATTACAAATAATATTAAATCAATTTCACTTATTACTCCAAATGATGTTTCTATCATTGTTTCATTTAGTCTTGTTTTTGGTTTATGTATTCCTGGCGTGTCTATAAATATTATTTGTGAATTTTCTCTATTTACTATTCCTCTTATTGCAGTTCTTGTTGTTTGAACTTTATTTGCTGTTGCAGCAACTTTTTCTCCTACAAGTAAATTTATTAATGTTGATTTTCCTACATTTGTTCTACCAAGTATTGCTACAAATCCTGATTTCATTATTGCCTCCTTGCATTTTTATTCTACGGCTTTTATTGTGTATTCTAATACATTTATTGTTTTTATTATAAGTTTTGAAGATTCATCTTCTTCATTTTCTAACATTCCTATTTTTATTACTTTTTTGTTGTCTAGTTGTAAATCTGTATCAGATATTTTTACTAACATTCTTGTATCTTTATCCATTCCAACTGGTAATGTTTTATTTTGGTTGTCATAGTATACACAGTTTGAAAAAGCTATTGCATTAACTCCTTTTTTAACATTTAATTTGTATAAATTAATTTTTGTATTTTCAGTTGATTTTAATGCTTCTTCAACTTCATTTGCAACATTTAAATTAAATACATTTAATCTGT
>CAKPLV010000129.1 GCA_934167735.1 uncultured Clostridia bacterium
TTTTTATGATTTATATTTGATGGCTTTTCTGGAATTTCAGCTTCGTCAACAATGTGAACGTTTTCTATACCATAATATTCTTTTACTGTTTCAATGAAAACTTTTGAAGTTTCATTGGCAATTTTTGCTGCCATAACTGGATCTTCATCTTTTACTTGTATTTTTATAAATTCTGTATCTGATACTGCACTTACAGTAACATTTTTCTTTATTTTTTCCTCATCAATACTAGAATTTAAATTTGCCATTACTTCTCTTGTTACTTTATTAGTTTGAACAAGTTCACTATATGTTGATACTAATTTTGAGTTTAATGTAACATCAGTTGTTGTAATAGCTTCAGATCCTGATGTTTGAGATGATGCATTTGTTGCCAATAATAATTTTGTATTTGCTACATATTTTGGTGTAACTAATAAAAGTGTATATATAACACCTATTACCATAAATATTGCTGTTATAAGTATTATTTGCATTTTCTTTTCCCAAAATATTTGTAATAATTCTTTTAAATCTAGTTCTTCCATATTTTCCCCCTATAATTTTTCTACTGTTTCTTTTTTTGAATCTTTTGTAATAGATATTATAACATATACTATTATTACTATAACTGATGTTATTAGTAATGTGTTTTCAATTTTTACTATGTTAGATATTATATCTTGTATTATTGTAACAATTACTTTTGAAAAAGTTTCATTAAATATTTTTATTCCAGATATATATACTTTGTCTGTTAGGATTTTACATGATATTAGTCCTAAACTTGATGTTGCTAATAATGTAATACCTGCATCTTGAACCATTTTTGACATTTGATTTATATTTGTTAATATCAAAAGTACTACAAAAAATATTGTTGATATAATAAATCCAGTTAATGATTTATTAAGTAACTGTGTTACTTCTTTATATACATCATTTATTTTGCTTTCATATTGTGTATGTATTATTGTGTTTACATATTCATCACATATATGACTAACAAATTGTTTCACTGAATCTGTATTTTTTATATTAAGATTTGCAATGTTTTCATTCAATTTTTGTGATATTTCTTCAGTACTTATTGTTTCATTTGATCCTTCATATATATTTGATATTATTATATTTATATCTTTTATTACTTTTTCTTGTGTACATATTCCATTTAATACTTCTTCTTCAAGTCCTGATTGGTATATGTAATTTTCAAAATTTGATTTAACTAATTCATATGTTTCACTATAAAAATTCGTTTCTTCTAATTTTTTTGTAATATATTGCTCTTTTAAAATTGTAGAAGAAATAGTTGATATTAAAATTATAGCTGTTATACATATTGTAATTATTGTTATTAATATAAATTTTATAATCTTTAATATTCCTTTCATTTTCTTATTCCTTTCATTCCTACTTTTCTAATTCTGCATATACTACATATCTTTGTGTTGCATATCCAACATTATTAAATGGATAACATGTATAAAGCATTAATATTTCTTTTTCATTTTGAATTGGGAGTTTGTCTAATTCTGTTTCTTTTATTAATTGCATATCATATATTTTGTATGTGTATTCTCCATATGTTGTTGTAATTTTTATTTCATTTCCTTTTTGAAGTTCTCCAAGTCTTCTAAACATCTTTTTAGAGTTGTGTCCCATATATATTATCGTTCCACCTTCACCTGGAAAATAACTTCCACTTGAATGACCTACACCTTTTTTTAATATTTCAAGTGTATCTCCATAATATATTGGCAAATTAACTCCTATTTTGTCTATTTCTATTGTTCCATATTTTGTTCCATATTCTGGATAGTTTTCTAATGTTTTCTTTTCGACATTTATTTTTGTTGGCTCTTCTTTTTTATTTTCAATGTTTATTGAAACTTTGTTTACTAATAAAAATATTTCTCCTATTTTTTGCCCAAAAAATAATTTTATTATTCCTAAAATAATGGCAGTAACAAACAAAGCAACTATTATACTACTAATAGTTGCTTTTACTGCTTGTAATACCTTATTTTGCATCTACAATTTTTTTCTTTGCTACAACTGTGATAGCAAGGGCAATTGTTGCTATTACAGAAACAACTAAAACTATATTTACGTTATTTCCTGTGTATGCTAATTTTCCATTATTTTCTGTAATTGTTTCAATTAATTTTCCGTTTTGATCATATATTTCTACTGATCCTGTTTTGAAAACTAATTTTACATTTGCTATTTCTGCTGCTGATTTAGCAATTGTTTTTAATTCGTCTTTTTGAGCTTTTGTTAGTTCGCTGTAGTTTGTTGTTCCAGCTTTTGTCATTACTGCTACTGCTTCGTCTGCTTTTGCAAGTATTGCATCTGCTTCTTCATTTGTTACTGGGTTTTCTTTTAGATATCTTTCAACTTTTACTTTGTCTGCTGTTGTCATTCCATATTTTTCACCTTTAGCAAATAAATCATCTGCTAATGTTGCTGATGTTGCAGCATTTACAGTTACTCCTAAAGCCATTACTAACATTACAAATAATAATGCGATTGTTACAAATTTTTTCATTTTTCATTCTCCCTTTCCTTTGTTAATTTCTTCTTGATTATAACATTTGTGTTTTTTTTATGCAATAGTTTTTTTGAAAATTTTTCTAGGAAATTTTTAGTATTTTTTTTACATATTTTTCTGTTTCTTTAAATAACCAATTCATTTCGTTTGATAAAAATATTTTGATATTTATTAATGCTAAAACAACATATATTATACATCCAATAATTGCATTATCAATTTCTAATCCTGTAACTAAATAAGAAACCATAATTACTATCATAAAAGCATAATCCTTTAATTTAAAAATAGAACTTTTAAATTCAATTTCTCCCACAATAAACCAAAAAATACTAACAATCAATGTAGCTACTGCAAATCCTTCATTTGATTTATTAATTATGCATGCCAACCCATCAAAAATCACAGCCAAAATTGAAATTATTATTATTATTTTAAAATATTTACTCTGCTTTTTTTCAGCTTTATATAAATTTGTATGTATACATTTTACTATTATTGTGAAAAATTGTGCTGTAAATAAAATAAAAATAATATTTGATGCCATTTGATATCTTGTTATAAATGTATTTATTACCCATTTTACAGGAAAAGCTGAAGCCAGTAATAAAGAAACAACTATCAACAATAATCTTTTAATTTTTAATATTTTTTCCGGTATATTATTATTACATAGATAGTTATACATTGTAACAACTACAGGTGTAATAAATGTATTTAGTAATCCTTCTACACTAACTGCAAATGAATAATATGCAAATTGAACTGTTCCTAATACATATTTAACAAACATTCTATCAATACTTGTAAAAATTACAGAACAAAAATTTCCAAGCATTAATAAAATTCCATTTTTTATATCAGACAAGAGATATTTTATATTTGGTTTAGCTTTTTGATTATAAAATACCTTTTTCCTTATTACAAATTCAATTAACAGCCAATTTAAAAAATATACTATTACATTTCCAACTATATATACATTAGGATTATCTGATTTTGCAACAAATAGCAATAAAATATTTATAACAAATAGCATCATATTGTTTGTTGTTGTAAATTTAGAATATAAATCATATAATCCAGTTGCTTGATATAAATTTCTTAAATAGTTTATTGTATTTACGGGAATTATTGATACAGCAACCGAAATAAGAATAATATTTTTCATCAGCATTGCATATACT
>CAKPLV010000130.1 GCA_934167735.1 uncultured Clostridia bacterium
GTTATAAAGTTTATTGGGAACATGGAGCTCAAATAGTTCCTCCAATTGATAAAAATATTATTACAGAAGTAAGAAACGTAAAAAGTTATTCAGATATAAAAACAATATCTGAAGAGGAAGCAATAAAAAAAGGATTATATAATGTTGTAGGAAATGAATTAGATGATTCATACATAGAAGAATTAAAAAAATGTGTTTTAAATCCTGATATTATAAAACAAGAAGGGGATAAATTAAAAATAGTATATACACCATTACATGGAGCTGGAAATGAAATGGTACAAAGAATCTTAAAAGAATTAGGATTTAAAAATGTATATGTTGTACCAGAACAAGAAAAACCAAATGGAGATTTCCCAACTGTAAGTTATCCTAATCCAGAAGATCCTAAGGCATTTAAAATGGCATTAGAATTGGCTAAAGAAAAAGATGCTGATGTTGTATTAGCAACTGATCCAGATTCAGATAGACTTGGAATATATGCAAAAGACACAAAAACAGGAGAATATAAAAATTATACAGGAAATATGTCTGCATTATTAATTGCAGAATACGAAATTTCTCAAAAACAAGAAAAAGGTATTTTACCAAGTAATGGTATGATGGTAAAAACAATAGTATCAACGAATTTAACAGATGCAGTTGCAGAAGCATATAACTTAAAATTAGTAGAAGTTTTAACTGGATTCAAATATATAGGAGAAGTTATAAGAAAATCAGAAGAAAATAATGACTATAAATATGTATTTGGATTTGAAGAAAGTTATGGTTGCTTAATTGGTACATATGCTAGAGATAAAGATGGAGTAGGAGCTGTTATGGCACTATGTGAAGCAGCAGCATATTATAAATCTAAAGGATTAACATTATGGAATCAAATGATTAATATATATGAAAAATATGGTTATTATAAAGAAGGTCAAGTATCAATTGTACTTGAAGGTGCAGATGGAGCTGAAAAAATAAAATCAATGATGACAGCTATGAGAGAAAAGAAAATTGAAAAAATTGGTGAATATAATGTTTTAAAATTTAGAGATTATGATAGAAATATTATAAGAGATATGAAAACAGGAAATGAAGAAGAAACAGGTTTACCTAAATCAAATGTTTTATATTATGAATTAGAAAATAATTCATGGTGTTGTGTACGTCCATCCGGAACAGAACCAAAAATAAAATTATATATGGGTATAAAAGCAGATTCAATGGAAAAGGCTGATAAAAAGCTAGAAGAATTGAAAAAAGCGATGGAAGAATTAGTTAGAAATGCATAATAAAAAAGAAAAGAAACGGTTATTTAATTAATCGTTTCTTTTTTCTTCTATTTTCCATCCTGGAAGATTACGTGAAATGGCACCAAAAACATTTGCTCTAACTGTAGGAATTTCCTTTTGCCATAAGAAGATCTGATCTTTCATTTCTTCTCTTTTCGTGTGTTCGTCCATAGGGCAGACTTTTGGCATAACTTTTTTATTATATTTTTTAACAAAATGATTTGTATCTTTTTCGCTTAATAACACAAGAGGTCTAATTAAAGTAATTTGACTTCTATCCATATAACTTTTGGGAGCAAAAGTAGAAAAACTTCCAGTATATAATAAGTTTAATAAAAATGTTTCTAAAACATCATCAAAGTTATGGCCAAGGGCAATTTTATTACAACCTTCTCTTTTGGCAATACTGTTAATAATACCTCTTCTTAAATTAGCACATAAAGAACATGGATTTTTTTCTTTACGAATATCAAAAACAATTTCTTTAATATGTGAATCTTCAATAAATAAAGGAATACCTAATTCATCACAAGAATTTTGCAATAAATCTGTGTCAAAAAATTCAAAACCTGGATTAATACTAATAGCAATTAATTCGAAATGTTTTGGATAGAAACGTTGAAGGGCTTTCATACCATTTAAAAGTGTGATAGAATCTTTTCCTCCAGATAAACATATTGCAATTTTATCTCCTTCATCTATTAAATTATAATCTTCTATAGCTTTTCTAAGCTTACTTAATATATATTGCATAAAAAATCCTTTCAATAAATAATAAATCCTATTTTACCATGAAATTGGCTAAACTACAATATTTATAGTAAAATTCAAATAAAATATTGTAAAAAATAATAAAGTATTATATAATTCAATAAAATTAATGTGCTTATAGCTCAGCAGGATAGAGCAGTCGCCTCCTAAGCGACCGATGGTGGTTCGAGTCCGCCTAGGCACACCAACATTACTAAAAAGGAAGAAATATGGATAAAAAAGAATATTATATGGAGCAAGCATTAAAAGAAGCACAGAAAGCATATGAAAAACTAGAAGTACCTGTTGGAGCAGTAATTGTAAAAGATGGGAAAATAATTGCAAGAGGGTATAACCAAAAAGAAGGGAAAACAGATACTACAAAACATGCAGAGATAATAGCAATTCAAAAAGCAAGTAAAAAATTAAAATCATGGAGATTAATAGATTGTGAAATGTATGTTACTCTTGAGCCTTGTGTAATGTGTGCTGGAGCCATAATCAATTCAAGAATTAAAAAAGTATATATAGGAACTATGGATGAAAAAACAGGAGCAGCAGGATCTGTTCTAAATTTATTTGATGATTATAAATTTAATCATAAAGTATATATAGAAAAAGACACAAAAAAAGAAGAATGTGAAGAAATACTAAAAAACTTTTTTAAAGAATTAAGAAAAAATAAAAAATAGACGGAGGAAAAATGTATAGAAATATAAATAGAAAAATATTTCATATTATTAGTATAATTGTTATTCTTGTAATAATAATGTTTGTTGCGGGAATGTTCATCTTAAGATATCAAGTAGAAGGTGAATCAAACTTGCCATTTCAAATAAAGAAAATATCAATAATAGAAAATGTTGAGGGAACTGAAGAGAAAAATGCAGAAGAAAAATGGAATATCAATGTAAATGAAAACAATGATATATATATTTATTTGGAAAAAAATGCAGAATATAGCAAATCAGAAATTATAGAATCTGTAGAAATAAATGATATAAAAGTAAATAAATATACAGATAAAGGAGAAATTGGGATATATAAACCTGCACAAGAAGAAAAAAGAATGTTTGTAAACACTAAAGAAAACGAAGTAGATAAATTAATATACACTGGAGAATTAGAGTCAAACATTAAAGAACAAAAAATATCAAATCAAGGTGGTATAGTTGCATTTAGATATGCAATAAATAATATATCACAATATATATCAAATAATAATGAAGAAGTTGATCATAGTAAATTATTACAATTAACAAATACACCAATAGAAGATATACAAGGCAAATTATCATTTAATATTATTATCAAACTTAAGAGCCAAAAGAAATTCCAAGCTAATATTGAATTAGATATTCCTACACAAGACATTATAGAAAAAGGAACAACAGGAATAGAAATTACAGATCTAGATAATATTATTTTTAAAAGAATTGAAAATTAAATTAATTTACTTGCAAATTTTACAAATACAGTATATAATACAAATGGTATGAATACTGATCTTTGTATGGAGAACAAACTCAATAAGAGCCTATGAACCTTGTCAGGTCCGGAAGGAAGCAGCAATAAGTAGATACTTTTATGTGAGAATGTTTTCCATAGAGAGATTGGTAATCAGACCATTTTTTAAATGTATAAAGGATGTGAGATTATGGGGTACACAGCGCTTTATAGA
>CAKPLV010000131.1 GCA_934167735.1 uncultured Clostridia bacterium
ACACTAACACCATTTGTTAATCCACCAATTGCAACTGATAAACCAGAATCTTTTTTGTCATCTAATGCTTGGAATCCCATTTTCTTTAAGTATTCCATTGATTTTTCATTTCCTAGTTCTGCCATTACTTTTATGAATGGTATATTTTGAGATGTTGTAACAGCTCTTCTTAATGTTGTTTTTCCTGTAAATCCATTATAGTTTTTTGGATCATATTTTTGTGGTGTTCCTTCATTAAATATTGTATATGAATCATAATATATTGTTGCAGGTGTTATTGTTCCTTCTTCTATTCCTGGTATTAAATCTGCTAATGGTTTAAATGATGAACCTGCAGATCTTCTTGTTCCTGCTGATGTTGCTGTTGGAGGTACTGCTCTATTTAATCCTCTTGATTCTGTTTTTTCTCCTAATTGTCCTATACATCCTACTACATATCCTGTTGATGGTTCTATAACAACCATTGCAGCTTGTGCTTTATTTCCTGTAGTTTTTGATGTTAATTCATATTTACTGTTTTGTGCTTCTGCTTCCATTGCACTTTGTACTGATGGAACTTCTGTTGAATATATTTTTAACCCACTACTATATAAATATGCTTGTGCAGCATTTTCAGATATTTGTTTTTCATCCATCAATTGATTTATTAATTGATTTATTAATGCATCTGTATGTGATGAATATACATTTCCTTTTGCACCATTTTCAAAGTTAAATCCTGTTTCAACTTCTGCAACTGCTTGATCATATTCTTCTTGTGTTATATAGTTGAATTTTTTCATTTGAGATAATACAGTTTTTGTTCTTTTTGTGATTTTTTCTGTAACATCTTTTCCTGAATATGGACTATAACTGTTTGGTGAATTGTTTATTCCTGCAAGGAATGCACATTGTGCTATACTTAAGTCTTTTGCTGTAGTGTTAAAATAATATTCTGCTCCTATTTCAACACCTCTATTTTCTTTACCACCTATAAATATTAGGTTTAAATATAATTCAAGAATTTGATCTTTTGATAATACATCTTCTATTTGATATGCTTTTGCCCATTCTTTTATTTTTCTTGTTACACCAGCAATACCTTTACTGTCATCATCTTTTGTTATATTTTTTACTACCTGTTGTGTAATTGTACTACCACCACCTGCAGTAGATTTTCCACCATGTGTTATAAATGATAATATTGCGGCACCTGTTCTTTTTATATCTACCCCATGATGTTGTTCAAATCTTTCATCTTCTATTGCTATATATGCTTTTGGTAAATATGGTGACATTTCTTCTAGTGTAACTATTTTTCTGTTTTCATCTCCATTTAGTTCTGCTAGAACTCCACCTTCTGCATCATATATTGTTGAGTTTTCTGATAAAACTAAATCTGATATATCTATTTTGAAGTCATCACCCCATAGACCAAATATAAGTCCTACTAATACACCTGCACCAATTACACATAAAATTAAGAATATAATTAATGCTATTCTTATTGCAATTGCTGCTTTTGGATGTTTGTATTTAAACTTCATCTTTGTGTCTTTTGTTTGTACATTTGCTTTTTTATTTTTTACTTTTTTTGCTTTTGGCTTTGTTTTTGTTTTTTTCTTTTCTTCCATTTTCTTTCCTCCCATTTACCGTAATAACTTGGTTTAGGTTTTACAGACAATATTATATTATATTTTAAGCAAAAAGAAAAGTGTTTTAAGAAAATCTTTAGATTTTTCCATTGATTCCTATTATTTCACTAATTTCTATTTTGTTTGTTTTTATAATATTTCTTATATGACTATATGTATCTCTTCTAAATATTACTGCTTCAAGCAATTCCTTTTCTTTAAATTTTTCCATATTTGATTTCCAAATATTTTCTTTTCTTTTTACTTTTATTTCATAATCATTTACAACTATACCATTAAATCTTTTACTTTTTATTTTCATATTTCCTTCGAGATTTATTATTATACTATCTTCTTTTATTTTATATTTGTTTAGCATTTCTTTATTAAAATCCATATTTAATATAACATCTGCTCTAGCCAAACTTTTTTTAGGATTATTTGATACAATTATCAATATTCCTTCTTTTTCATATATTTCTTCTTCAATCTTTTTTAACTTGTCTATATGTCTTGTTACAACTGTCAATCTTTTAAATTCTTTTGATAATTTTTTTATGTTTTCTATTACTATATCTGTTATGTCATTTGTTGTAATTGCTAATTGCGTTTCTTCTTTTTTTATATTTTGCTTGTTTAATATAAATTCTAATATTTCAAAAGTTATATATTTCATTAGCCATCTTCCATCAAAGATTTTTATTGATTTTGAATTAAGTAAATTTATTAATTCTTCATTTTCATGTAATTCTTTAGCAAGTACTACTCTTTGAATTTCTCTTTTTTCCATTTTCTTTACCACTTTATTTAACTTTTTTTCGTAGATTTTACAATTGTTTTCTTCTATTTTTATTTTTTTTATTTTGTCTATTATTGATATAGGCTTATCCATTTTTTCTAGATAATATGTTTCCATTTTATCACCTCATCAAATAATATGCTTTTATTTGTTTTATAGAACAAAAAAAGAGCATAAGCTCTTTATTTTGTAAGTTCTGAATTTATAATTGTCCATATATTTGATGTTTCCATATCTTTTCTCCAGCATGATGTTCCTCCAAGTTGATATTTTGTAACTAGTGAAACTTTTGCTGAAATTGATGTTCCATCTTCTATCCACATTTTTACTGTGTTTTTTCCTGATTTATATTCTATGTAATATTGTTTTAACTCATCATCCCATTGTTTTTCAACATTGTTTGGAATTTTAACATTCATCATGCTTACGACATCTCTACTTACAATTCCACCATCTTGATTTACTGTCCATTGTCTTGTATATAATGGCATTCCTAATATTATTTTGTCTGTTGGAACTTGATCATAATCTATTATTTTCTTTAAGCTTGTTTCTACCCAGTTATATCCAGCTGTTGTTCCTGGTTTTGTACTTGATTGACCATATTGATCATATCCCATAAATATTAAGTAATCTGCTACATCTCCTATTATGTTTCTATCATAGCACATTGACCAGTTTGGCGCTCCATCTGGTGCTGTTACATCTACTGATGTTACAATTCCAATTTCTTTCATACGTGGTACTAATTCTATTATAAATCTTGAATATTTATCTTTATCTGCTTCATATATTTTTTCAAAATCTATATTTATACCATCTATCTCGTATTGTGCACATTTTTCTACGATTGCTTCTATTAGTTCTTGTCTTTTTGAATAACTATTTAATATTTTTGATGTTGTATCTATATCTATTTCTGTGTTTGATACAATTGGCCATACTTTATATCCGTTTGAATGTGCCCATTGTATATATGCTTGTCCTGCTGTTCCTACATTTTCTTGTAATTTTCCGTTATTATCTAAGTAGAAGAATGATGGTGATACCACATTTACTCCTTCTATTGTTTGACCTGTTCTATCTTTTGCTTGAACATGTTTTGAATAGTAATCCCAAAACATATTAACTTTTCCTGTTATTTGTTTTTCTTCTTCCCAATTATCTCTAACTTTTGTATAATTGTTTAATTTATTTGTTTTTATATAACCTACTTCTCCATTTTGTGTTCTTATTTTTGTCCATCCATTATCATCTTCTGATACAACTATTACAACATCACCTTTAC
>CAKPLV010000132.1 GCA_934167735.1 uncultured Clostridia bacterium
CTTTTAGGATATTTAACTTTTAAAAGTTTTAAATATTTTTTTCTTAATTTGAATTCAACAATCCTATCACAATATTTTTTTCTTTTAAACGAATTAACATCTTGTCTATAATTCAACAAAATATCTTTTAAGACATATCCTTTATATCCCATGTAATATAATTTAAAGTATAACGCATAATCCTCATTTCTCACATATTCATCATATTTTCCTACTTTTTTTAATATATCTGTTTTTATTAATATGCTTGGATGGAAAAAAGGGCAAAATCTTATAAGCATGTCCATTTTTACTTCTCCATCAAACTGGCTTGTTTTATATACACCATTTTCTGTCATATAATTAGCTCTACTTCCAACTAAAGCATATTGATTATTTTTTTCAAGAAATTCAACTTGTTTTTCTAATCTTTTTAAATCAGATATATCATCTGAATCCATTCTTGCAATATATTTTGTATTTACTTCATCTATCGCTTTATTTAATGATTTTATAAGTCCAATATTTTCTTTATTTTCTATTATTTTTATTCTTGAATCTTGTTTTTGATAATCACTTATGATCTTCTTATTTTCATCAGTTGTTCCGGTCTTCAACAATTATAAAAGAAAAATCTTTGTAGGTTTGATTCAATATACTTTCTATTGCTAGTTTTAGATATTCATTTTTCTCGTTATATACACTCATTATTACTGTTATATTTTCTTTCATGAATAATTCCACCTTTGTAGTTAATTCAGTATCCTTTTTTCTGAAAATTTTATTTTCTCTATAATCTTTTGTGATTGTTCTTTTGTTATTCTACATTTATTATAATCTTGTATATTTTTTATTGAATTATCAATATTTCTGTCTATTATCTCTTGTACTTTATCATTATTTAATTTTATTAATTGTTCATAGTCACTCATAATTTGTTCTGCATTATATCTATGTTTTTGTAATCTTTCTTCTATCTTTTTGTATGCAAATTCTTTATCTTCCTTATTGTTAGAATTATTGATTATCTCAACACATTCAGAAATTATATCACTATTGTTTTTCTCATGATTAATCTTTGTTTTTAGTAATTGTACTAATTCATTTTGCATTTCTTTTATACTTTCTTCTGATAATTCATCTGCCTTAACTTCTTTATATAATTTTATATATGCAATTCTTTCTTTTGTATAATTTTCTGAATATGGAACTAAATATATGTATTGTTTCTCTAATCTAGTTTTTTCTTCATATGTTCTAGTATGTCTTATTGCTTCATCTTTTGTACTGCTTACATATAATTCATTAATATTAAATATCAAACTTATTACTGCTAATATTAAAATAATTATCTCTGTAACTTTATTTTTTGAAGTATTATTTTCCTCATTTTCATTAAAGTTTATTATTGAAATTAATGAATAAAATATTAGCATAATATATAAAAATGTCATATCAAAATCAAGTAATGAATGTAAAAACAATGCCATAAAGGCTAATATAATTCCATATTTTTCTTCTTCTTTATTTTTTATGATATATAATATATTTTTTATTGTCAATACAATTAAGTAGCCAAATGCTATTAGTCCTAATATTCCGAATTCCATTGCTATTTGTAATATATAGCAATGCATTTGTGTAACACTATAATTATATGATTGAACATCTTGAACAGCATATTTATATCCATCTCCACCAATTCCAAAAATATTATTTGATTTTATTATTTTAAATGCATCTATAACGAATACTTTTCTCTCTTGAACACTTCTTTGGGATAAATCCAAATATTTTAACTGTGAAATTAAATCTGTTGGTAAGAATTTATAATTTAGTGTAAATTGTTTTCCATTTATTTTTAGGCTTTTTATTTTCAACTCATTTCCATTACCTGTTTCTTGGGCAGAAACTCTAAGTTCAATCCATTTTATTCCTTCAGAAGTATTTATGTTCACTTCTTTTATTCCTTCATAATTATTTAATTCAAGTTTTTCTTCACCAATATTATCAGCATAATTATTTCTTTGAATAAATTCAATTGTATAATTATCTTCTAAAGTTTCTGATTTTGATTCAATTTCTAATTCGATTTTATATTGATTCTTTTCTTTTACATCATATATGTTTTTGGTTATTATACTTTGAGAATTATTGTTGTTAAATAAAATCAATTCACTTTTGAATAATGATAATATTAATACTAAAACAATAAATAAAATGCATAATGTTATTAAGTATTTTACTTTAAATACTTTATTTATTGGTTTATTTGATTCAAGTTTATTATATGCAAATGTTGCTATTACAGGAAGTATTAGTGTTATAAACCATATAAGATGGACATAACCAATTCTTCTTAAATATGTAAATATTGTTGCATATATTATTCCAAATCCGAAGTTTACAAATATTAATTTTATATAATCATATCTTTTCTCTTTTGACAGAATTATTAAATATAGTATTATTATTAATGCTAATATTAATAATGTAGTTCTTGATTGACTTAGAATTATTCCAAAAACTAAAGCTGTTGATAGTCCTGCATATATTTTTTCTTTTTTGTTTAGCATTTGCTCTATACTTATTAAATAAGCAACTACTGTACTTATTGCAAAAACATTGTTATATAAAAATAGTGAGTATATTCTGGTTAATGCACTTTGATCTGTAGTTACACCTATTATTTTTTTTACAAAATCATATGTTATGTTTGTTGTTAAAAGATCTATTCCAAATGCAACTAATATAATGCCAGAAATTATTATTATATCTTTAATTTTTCCAAGATTATCTCTGCTTTCCTTTAACTCTTGATTTATTAAAATATATATTATAAATACTGATATATATCTGAATATGTAATTAATTGTTCCATTTAATGATATGTATGTATTTAATAATAAAGGTAATGCTGATATTATTAGTAACATCAGCATTATTTTTGTTGTTTTATTTGTTATTATTTTTTGCTTATCTTTAAAGCTTTTTAATATTATATATATTCCTGATATTCCTATTATAATATTAATTAAGTTTTCATTTTTTACTAATGGATTTCCTATTAGTATTGTTGATATTAATATTATTAGGAATATCAAGATTGTTGTTGTGTTTTTCTTCATTTCATTTTCCTTTTTCTTAGGATTTTAACTTTCTCTTATTACTTTTTTTGCTCCCCAGTTATCTGCTGGTACTGTTAGTGTGCTGTCTTTTGATAACGTTATTGTTAAATTTTCACATCCTTCAAATACTGAACCGCTAATATCAGTTACACTGCTTGGTATTTTTATATCAGTTAATCCACTACATCCATCAAATGCACCGTACTCAATACTCGTTACACCATCTAATATCGCTACATTACTCAAATTTGTGCATCCGTCGAAAAGCTCCTCCACCCACACTAATTACATTACCCGGTATTGTTATACTTGTCAATCCATTGCAGTTAGAAAAGGCTACATTGTCTATTCTTTCTACACTATTAGGTATTATTGTTGTTGCAGATCCACGAATCAATTTGTTGTCTTGTGTTTCTATTATTGCATTGCAATTATCTCTGCTATCATATTTAGGATTTTCATCATCTATTTTTATGTATTTCAAATTGTAACATCCATCAAAAGCATCACCACCTATAAATTGTACACTGCTTGGTATACTTATACC
>CAKPLV010000133.1 GCA_934167735.1 uncultured Clostridia bacterium
GATCAAGACTTAATAAAAACAACGACTCAAAAAATAAAAAGACATGAAGAAATTAAAAAAATATTAGGTAAATAATCGATGTAATACTTTTGAAATAATTTTGTAATATAAATGTAATAAAACTCAAAAATCAACATACAAGCTCAACTAAAAAAATAATAATAACTTTTTTAAAAACTGTTGCAATTGCAACAGTTTTTTATTCGCTTGAAATATATTATAAATATATCAAAGAAAGAGGGGTATAACATATGAAAATCATAAAAAGAGATGGAACAATAGTTGAATATAATTCAGAAAAAATAGAAATTGCAATACAAAAGGCAAATAAAGAAGTTCAAAAAAAAGAAAGAGCTACAGAAGAAGATATAAAAAGTATCGTTGAATACATAGAAGATCTTAATAAAGCTAGAATATTAGTAGAAGATATCCAAGACATCATAGAACAAAAACTAATGGAAATGGGTAAATATCATTTAGCTAAAAAATATATAACATATCGTTATACAAGAGAATTAGTAAGAAAAGCAAATACAACAGATCAATCAATTAAAGAATTAATTGAAGGTGAAAGTGAATATTGGAATAATGAAAATTCAAACAAAAATGCAAAAGTTGTAACAACACAAAGAGACTATATGGCAGGAATAACAAGTACAGATATCACAAGAAGATTTTTATTACCTGAAGACATAGTTAAAGCACATGATGAAGGTATTATTCATTTCCACGATGCAGATTATTTTGCACAAAATGCTTTACACAATTGTGATTTAATAAACTTAGAAGATATGCTTCAAAATGGAACAAATATAAATGGTGTTATGATTGAAAAACCACATAAATTTTTAACAGCAATGACAATTGCAACACAAATCATAACAGCAGTAACATCAAGCCAATATGGTGGTGCAACAGTTACAATGACACATTTAGCACCATTTGTAAGAGATAGTTACAACTTCTATTTGAAAAAATATCAAGATAGAAAATTATCAAAAGAACAATGTGAACAATTTGCTAAAGAAGATTTAGCAAAAGAAATTAAAGATGGTGTTCAAACATTCCAATATCAAATAAATTCTATGACAACAACAAATGGACAATCTCCTTTTTTAAGTGTATGTTTATATTTAGGTGAAACAAAAGAATATAAAAAAGAACTTGCAATGATAATTGAAGAAATGTTAAACCAAAGAATTCTTGGAATGAAAAATGATAAAGGTGTTTATATTACACCAGCATTTCCAAAATTATTATATGTACTTGAAGAAGACAATATACATGAAGATAGTCCATATTGGTATTTAACAAAATTAGCAGCAAAATGTACAGCAAAAAGAATGGTACCTGATTACATATCAGAAAAGAAAATGTTAGAAATGAAAGTAGATCAAAATGGTAATGGAAATTGTTATCCATGTATGGGATGTAGATCATTCTTAACACCATATGTTGATCCAAAAACAAATAAACCAAAATATTATGGAAGATTCAACCAAGGTGTTGTTACAATAAACTTAGTTGATGTTGCATTATCATCAGGAAAAGATAAAGAAAAATTTTGGAAAATATATGATGAAAGACTTGAATTATGTCATAGAGCATTACAACTTAGACATGAAAGACTTGCAAAAGCAACAAGTGATGTTGCACCAATTTTATGGCAATATGGAGCACTTGCAAGACTTCCAAAAGGAGCAAGTATACATGAATTATTACATGATGGATATTCAACAATATCATTAGGATATGCAGGTTTATATGAATGTGTTAAATATATGACAGATAAAAGTCATACAGATAACGGAATTGGTAAAGAATTTGCATTAGAAGTTATGCAAAGATTAAATGACAAATGCAAAGAATGGAAAGAAAAAGAAAATATAGATTATAGTGTATATGGTACACCAATAGAATCAACAACATATAAATTCGCAAAATGTTTAAGACAAAGATTTGGAACAATTAAAGGAATAACAGATAGAAATTACATTACAAATTCATACCATGTACCTGTTTTTGAAGAAATAGATGCATTCTCAAAATTAAAACTTGAAAGTGAATTCCAAAGATTAAGTCCAGGTGGTGCAATCTCATATGTTGAAACACCAAACTTACAAAATAATATAGATGCTGTAATAGAAATAATCAAATTTATTTATAACAACATAATGTATGCTGAATTAAATACAAAATCAGATTATTGTCAAAAATGTGGATATGATGGAGAAATTCTAATTGATGATAATTTAGAATGGTATTGCCCAAACTGTGGAAATAGAGATCATTCAACATTAAATGTAGCAAGAAGAACTTGTGGGTATATAGGAAGTAATTTCTGGAACAAAGGTAGAACACAAGAAATAAAAGAAAGAGTATTACATATAGATAATAAAGATGACGAATAGAGGTATAAAATGAGATACAATAAAATAAGAAAAATGGATATAGCAGATGGACCAGGAGTCAGAGTTTCAATATTTATGCAAGGATGTACATTCAATTGTAAAAATTGTTTTAATCCAGAAACACATGACTTTGCAGGGGGAAAAGAATTTACAGATAAAACAATAGATAGAGTATTAGAATTATGTGATAAAGACTATGTTAGAGGTTTATCAATATTAGGAGGAGAACCAATGCATCCTGCTAATATTGAAGGAACAACAAAATTAGCAAAAAAATTCAAAGAAAAATATCCAAATAAAGATATATGGGTATGGTCTGGATTTCTATTTGATAAAGACTTAAAAAACAAAGAAGCTTTAAAATATATTGATGTTCTTGTTGACGGTCAATATGTTGAAGAATTACATAATCCAAAATTAGAATGGAGAGGTTCATCAAATCAAAGAGTTATAGATGTTCAAAAAAGTTTAAAAGAGAAAGAGATTATTCAATTAGTATAAGAGAGTAATCTCTCTTCTTTTTGTTATAAAGTTTCTTGCAAAATAGTATTTATTATAGTATAATATGACAGAAAAGGAGGAGCACGATGACACTAGTAGAAGATTTAAAATGGAGAGGACTAATAAAAGATATATCAAGTCCAGAATTAGAAGAAAAATTAAATAAAGGTGGAATGAGTTTTTATATAGGAACAGATCCAACAGCAGATAGTTTACATGTAGGGCATTTATCAAGTTTTTTAATATCTAAAAGACTAAAAGATGCAGGACATCATCCAGTATTATTAGTTGGTGGAGGAACAGGAATGATAGGAGATCCTAGACCAACAACAGAAAGAGCGATGATATCAAAAGAACAAGTTAGAAGTAATTTTAAATCACTAAAAAAACAAGTAGAAGATATATTTGGATTTGAAGTTGTAAACAATTGGGACTGGTATAAAGATATAAATGTTATAGATTTTTTAAGAGATTATGGAAAATACTTTAATGTAAATTATATGTTAGACAAAGATATAATCAGAAGAAGATTAGATTCAGGAATAACATATACAGAATTTTCATATATGATATTACAAGCATTAGATTTCAAATATTTACATGAACATAAAAATGTAGATTTGCAATGTGCTGGATCAGACCAATGGGGAAATATAACAGCAGGAATTGATTTAATCAGAAAATCAACAGGTGATGAAGTATATGGA
>CAKPLV010000134.1 GCA_934167735.1 uncultured Clostridia bacterium
ATAGATAATATGCCAAAACCAGAAGCAATGAGAATATTAGTGAGATCTATGGCACCAGATGTTATTACATGTGATGAAATAGGAAGTTTAGAAGATATAAAAGCAATTGATTATGCCATGTGTTCAGGTGTAAAAGGAATCTTTACAGCTCATGGAAGTTCTATTAATGAAATTGAAAGAAATCCTGAAATTTCTAAATTATTAGATAAACATATATTTGAAAGAATAATTTTATTAAACCCATATTCAAGAGGAGAAATAAAATGTATTCATATTTAAAGGAGAAAACTTATGGTATTTTTTAAATATTTACTATTAATTGTAATATTTTCATTATCAACTGCAATAGGATTAATAATTTCAAAGATGTATGAAAATAGGGTAAATGAATTAAAAGAATTTAAAAGTATATTTAATATCATGAAAACAAAAATTAAATTTACATATGAACCATTAAGAGAAATATTCCTACAAATATCAAAAGATAATAATACTAAAATAGAGAAAATATTCGGACAAATGGCATGTCAAATTCAATATGAACAAGTTGAAAAAGTTTGGTCGACAGCTATTCAAAAAGCAGACATAAGTATAAATCAAGAAGATAAAAACATCATAAAAAAACTGGGAAAATTATTAGGACAAACAGATGTAGAAGGTCAAATAAGTGAAATAGAAGTAGCAGAAAATTTTTTAGATATGCAAATAGAAAAAGCAGAAGATGAAAAAAAGAAAAATCAAAAAATGTATAAAACATTAGGAGTGGTCTTAGGACTAGTTTTTGTAATTATTTTAATATAGGGGGATATTTATGGATATCAATTTATTATTTAAAATAGCTGCTATAGGGATTTTAGTTGCAGTATTACATCAAGTATTAGTAAGAGCTGGAAGAGAAGATCAAGCAATGATGACAACATTAGCAGGACTTGTAATTGTACTATCAATGGTAATTCAAGAAATAAGCTCATTATTTGAATCTGTTAGAACACTATTTAATTTATAGAGGTGAACAATGACAGAAATAATAAAAATAATAGGAATTGGATTTATGGCACTTGTTATAATTATAATCCTAAAACAATACAAACCTGAATTTGCTATTTATGTTTCTATAATTGCTGGTATTTTAATATTATTCCTTACAATAGATAAAATAACAGGAATAATAAATTTATTACAATCAATTTCAGACAAAACATACATAAACAAAAATTTTTTAAACATATTAATAAAAATTACAGGAATAGCAGTGTTAACAGAATTTGCTGTAAGTGTTTGCAATGATTCAGGAGAAAAAGCAATTGCAAGTAAAATAGAAATAGGAAGCAAAGTAATTATTATAACAATGTCAATGCCAATAATAACAAGTTTACTTGAATTAATAATTGAAATATTACCATGAAAGGAATAAACAGTACATATGAAAAAAATAATATATCTATTAATACTGATTATAATTATTCCTAATACTGTTTATGCAGAATCAGAAGAAGAAATGCTTCAATCTGTGCAAGAACAATTTAATATTTCAGGATTTATAAAAGATACAGAACAATATACTGGCGATTTTTTTGAAGAAATGAATATTAGCGAGATTTTTAATCAAGCATTACAAGGAAACATCAATAATCAAACATTACTTCAAAAAGTTTTAAAAATATTTGGACAAGAAATAACTTCAAGTTTGAAAATTTTAATAAGTATTTTAGTTATCATAGTAATACATGGGATTTTGAAATCAATAACAGACAATTTAGAAAATAGTAGTATATCTCAAATTATATATTTTGTTCAATACATATTAATAGTAACATTAATAATGTCTAATTTTACAGAAATAATAAAAATAGTAAAAAATACAGCAAGTGATTTAGTAGGATTTATAAATGTTTTAATACCACTTTTACTAACATTAATGGTATACACAGGAAATATTGTTACAAGTGGAATTTTAGAGCCTGTTATATTATTTTCAATAAATTTAATAGGAAACCTAATTGAAGATATTTTAATACCAATAATGTTTATAGTTGTTGTATTTTCAGTAATATCAAAAATATCAGAAAGAGTACAAGTTGAGAAATTATCACAATTTTTAAAATCGGGAGTAATATGGGTTTTAGGAGTTATTTTAACAGTTTTTGTAGGTGTTGTATCATTAGAAGGTACATTAAGTAGTAGTGTTGATGGAGTTACTGCAAAAACAGCAAAAGCAGCAGTTTCAACTGTAATACCAGTAGTTGGAAAAGTATTAGGAGATGTTGTAGATAGTGTATTAGGATGTGGAGTTATTTTAAAAAATGCAGTAGGAATGGTTGGAGTAATTGTTATAATTGGAATTTGTGTTATGCCTATAATAAAAATTGCAACACTAAGCATAATATACAGTTTAGCTTCAGCAGTTGTACAACCAATTGCAGACAATAAAATAGTAAAATTGCTAGATGAAATGGGTGGAACATTTAAAGTACTATTAGGAATTTTGTGTTCACTATCAGTAATGCTTATTGTAGGTGTTACTATGGTTGTAAAAATATCAAACAGTGGGATGATGTATAGATGATAAGTTTTATAAGTAAATGGGCAGAACAAATTATTATTGCAGTTATTGTAGCAACAATAATAGAATTAATTTTGCCAAATAATAAAAATAAAAAATACATACAAATGGTTATAGGTGTATACATATTGTTTACTATAATATCACCAATAATAAGTAATAAAGAAGAATTGATTATTGAAAAATACAATAATATTATTGAAAACACTGTAGAAACAGATGTTGTAATAGATCAATCTTCAATGGATAAAAGATTAGAAAAAATATATTTAGATGAACTTGAAAAAGATGTAAAGAAAAGATTTGAAGATGAAGGAATAACAGTAAAAAAATGCAATATAGAAGCTGAATTAGATACAAATAAGAAAAATGCAGGAATCAATTCGATAAAAATAATTATTAAAGGACCACAAGATGAAACAAAAATTAATGAAATCAAAAATAAGATATTAACAGAGTATGAAATTGATGACTCTAAAGTTAGTATAATTATTAAATAGGAGGTTTCAATGTTAAAAGAAAAATTTAATTTTTTTAAAAAAGATGAAGAAGGAAAAAATAAGCAAATTGAAAATATAATTGTATTTATAATTATATTAATAATAACAGTATTAATTATAAATAATATGTGGTCAAAAAACACACAAGGAAGTAAATCAAATAATGATACAACATCAAAGGTTTTAGCACAAACAAACTCTACTGAAATTTCAACAGATGATTTAGAAAAAAGATTAGAAAACATTTTGCAAAGTATGAGTGGTGTTGGTAAAGTAAAAGTTCTTATCAAATATTCTGAAAGTAGTAAAATTGTTGCAATGTATAATGAGACAACATCAGAAAGTAGTACACAAGAAGATGATGGAGATCGGAAGTACAAAAAATGTTAAAGAAACAGAAAGCAAAAAAGAAATAGTTTACTCAGATAAAGATGGAAAAAGTCAGCCAATAACAGAAAAAGTTATTATGCCTGTAATAGAAGGTGCAATTATAACAGCACAAGGAGCAGAAAATGTGAATGTTAAAACA
>CAKPLV010000135.1 GCA_934167735.1 uncultured Clostridia bacterium
CTTTTTCATTGTTTATTATTTTGATTGCTTCTTCACCATCATAGGCTTTTAATATTTCATAATTTTCATTTTTTAAATATATACCAATCGCTTTTACTATTTCTTTATCATCATCTACTACTAATATGTTACACAGATTCATCTTCCTTTCGTTTACCATTATAACAGATTTTTATTAAGATATCTTATATAATTTATTAATTTTTACTTAATCTTTAAAAAAGGCTGATATAAATATCAACCTTTTTCCTTATATATTATCATTTCTAATTGTTTCAATTATGTTTTGCTTGTTTATTTTGCTTAATGAGTATCTCAATATTATACTTACAATAATTGATATAAATACAATTGAAATTATTATAGATTTAATTGGAAATGTAAATTTCACATCACTTGCTATTAGTCCTTCTGATGTAATTCTATATATCCAATATGATAGACCTGTTCCTAATATACATCCAATTAATAATGATTTTGTGCCATAGAAAAAGCTTTCCAAGTTTATCATTTTATTGAATTCTTTTTTTGTCATACCAATTGATCTTAACATTGCAAATTCTTTGCTTCTTAAGTTCATATTTGTTGTTATTGTATTAAATATGTTTGTTACTCCAATTAAACTAATTACAATTATAAATCCATATAAAAATATTGATATTAATAAAACTATTTTATTGTTTTCTTCAGCTTCTTGTTGATAATTAAAGTAACTTAATTTGTAATCACTGTCTTTTGGAAGATTTGATATTTCCTCATCTAAATCCTTGCAAAGTTTTGTTGCATCTGTCGAGTTTACTTTTATTGTATCACAATAGAAACTTGGCATTTTATCCATTAATTCATCACTAATTATAAATACTCCATAAACTGAAAATTGAGTTTCTCCCATTGGTCTTTTGTCTGTTACTTTTTTTACTTCAAGACTTACTTTATCTCCATTATCTGTTTCCAAATCAATTTTATCATTTCTGCTGATTTTATATTTTTTACATTTAGTTATATTACCATTTATACTTGTATATGATACTGCATTATCATAATATATTATTCCATTTTTACAGTCTTCATAATTAGCACCAATTTCTTTAACATAGTTTTTATATTCTTTTTCTCCTAAAGATTTTATTCCTATATATGTTTTATCTGTTTCAAGTTCTAATTCTCCTGTACTCTTATATTCCTCTGTCGCATATTTTTTTAAGTTTGTTGAACCATAAAAAACTCTATTTATTGTGTATTCTTCTATTTGATATTTTTTTATTAAGTTTTGAGCATATTGAAAGTTTTTTTCATGATATTCTCTTGAATATTTTTGGCTATAATAACTATTGTTATAGTCTAAATTTATTACTACATTATAATTCATTTCAGTATAATAATCATCAGAAATGTTAAATGCATAATGTATAAATGAACTTAGTGAAATAAATACAGTTATACTTACAACTAATGAAATTACTGTTGTTCTATATTTTTTTCTGTTTCTCTTTAGATTTTTATATGCTATGTCTCCACCTATTCCAAATATCTTTTTAACCCATTTAGGTGATTTTATTTTCTTTGCTTTTATCTTTATATTTTCATTACTTCTTATTGCTTCAATTGGTGCAATTTTACTTGCTTTTCTAGCAGAAAATATACATGATATATATATTGTTAAAAATCCTAATATTGCACTTAATATAACAACTATTATTGGCATTTTGAATACAATCTCTGTTTTTACTGTAAATAATGATTCACCAACTAAAAATGTTGTCATTTTTATTAATATAAATGTTGCTAACATTCCACACAATATACCTATTGGAACAGAAATTATTCCAATCATTAATCCTTCAAATAAAACACTTTTCTTTATTTGTTTCTTTGTTGCTCCAATACTTGAAAACATTCCATATTGTTTCATTTTTTCTGTTATTGAAATCGCAAAACTGTTTCTTATTACAAATACACTTGATATTATTATTATTGCTATAACAATACCTGCTAAAGAATAAAACATTTGTAATGTGCTATCAGATTTTGTTACACCATTCCATCTCAAATATTCTGAATTTACTTGATAGTTTTCAATTGAGGTTTCTTTTAATATTTCTTCAGTATTTTTATATGTATCTTTTATATTTTTGTATTTTACCATTATGTTGGCATTTTCTCTAACTTCTGATAATTTTGTGATTACTGTATATCCTGGGCTTGAAAAATCTTCTATTTCTGTATTAGGTCTTTTTATTATTCCTACAATTGTAAATGTTCTTGTTTGTGTATCAACAATTTTTTCTTCAACATAATCTTCATCTTCTGCATCTTTTGGATTATTATATGGATTGTTTTGTCCTAAAGCATTTCCACCTGCAACTCTTTTTCCTACATTTAGTGTTATTGTATCTCCAACATTTAGTATAACTCCTCCATTATCTTCTAAATGTTTTGGAATAACTAATTCATTAGAATTTTCTGGCATTCTACCCTCTTCAAGTACAAGTCCCATATTATTTATTGCTGTTTCATCAAATTCCATTAAATATAAATATGGTTTGTATTCATTTTTTATATCTTCTAATCTTGCATATCCTACACCTTGTGTTATAAATGTACTTTTTACATTTCTATTATTTATTACATATTTTTGTTCATCTTTTTTTACATCATTAAACATTACATGATAATCACCATCTGCTTGTTTGGCATGTGTTACTAATGTTTCTTGAAAACTTGCGAAAACTCCTGCTACTGCACATATTAGAGCTGTTGATAAAATAATTCCTATTGATGTAGCAATTGTTCTTTTTTTATTTAATTTTAAACTTCTAATTGTAAAATTATTTAAAATATTTTTCATTTTTTCCTCCTAATTTTTCTCATCTTTAACAATTTTTCCATCATCTATTGTAATAATTCTATCAGCCTCTAATGCTATTTTTTCATCATGTGTAATAACTATAACTGTTTGATTGTATTTTTTATTTGATAATCTAAGTAATGATATTATTTCTTCTGAAGCCTTACTGTCTAAGTTTCCTGTTGGTTCATCTGCTAACATTATTGATGGATTATTTATTATTGCTCTTCCTATAGATACTCTTTGTTGTTGCCCACCTGATAATTCATTTGGTAAATGTTTTCTTCTCTTATCTAGTTTTAGTGTTACAAGCAATTCATCCATTTTTCCTTGATCTACTTCTTTTCCATCTAAATTACATGGTAATGCAATATTTTCTTCAACATTTAATATTGGTATTAAATTATAAAATTGATAGATTAATCCTACTTGTCTTCTTCTGAATATTGCAAGATTATCATCATCTAATGTATAAATGTCTTTTCCATCAATATATACTTTTCCACTTGTTGGTCTATCTACTCCTCCAAGTAAATGTAATAATGTTGATTTACCACTTCCAGATGCTCCTACAATTGCAACAAATTCTCCTTTTTCTACTGAAAAAGATACATTGTCTACTGCTTTTACTTTGTTTTCTCCTTTTCCATATGTTTTACATAAATTCTCAACTT
>CAKPLV010000136.1 GCA_934167735.1 uncultured Clostridia bacterium
CTAAATATTTACTTACTTCTTTAGGCAAGTTTGTATCTTCATATTTCATAATCATCTTCTCCTTATTCATCAAATTGCTTATCCCAATTTTTAATAAATTCATATAATGATGAATCTTTGCAATAACTACCCTCTAACCCAGTAGTACAGCAGCCTATTGAAAAATATTCATTATCAGTTATTTTTTTATTGCTTATCTCAACTTCAGTATTAATTGTATCTATACATATAGTTTTATTTCTCCTAAAAAATACAGGCTAATGTCTGATGATTTTTCTCATCTGTATATTCAGCTTTCCAATAATGTCTATCATTTATTTCACTATAAATTATTCCATTTAAATTATTTCGTATTTTTGTTTTAAATGGATACTTTAAAAATATAAAAGTATGCTCCGTAGAAGCATTAGTAAATCCACCTTGGTATGTTTCAATAATTTCATTGCCAGCTTTTAGCTCTTCTTCCAATATTTCTTTCAGTTCAATGCTTAACTCATCAATTATTCTTTTATCTATCATAACATTTACCTCTTGTAACTTATTTGTTATTCACCACTAACAACAATCCCAATTATACAAGATGTTGTTAAAATTATTATTTTCTAAATCTTCTTTGTCAATAAAAAAGTTAGCAACTCCAGAATCTCCCCACATAATATTCTCGTCAGTATCTATCTGTAAAAGCAATGTGTTGTATTTACTATATTCTTTATTATAATATCTTGGATCTGACTGAGTGAATGCTGGATACCCCAATAATTTGTGTCCCCATGTTTCAAATCTTTCATAATATTTTTCATCAATTTGCTCTAAATAGTCATTTACTTTATTTTCTTCAACTATAACATTGAATTTATCCTTTAAAATTCTAACTACTATTGAATTAAAATTTTCATCATAGCAGTTCATTACTTCATCAATCATTTTAAAATTGATCTTATAAGTATCATTAAATGGTACATAATATTCAGGTTTAGCTTCCTTAAAAGTTTTTATTCCATTATTTTTTATCTCTTCTTCTGTTATGTTATAATTTACATTTTCGTGATAAACTACTCTCCAATCTGTTTGTTTGTCTTGTTCATCAAAATTCATACCATATATGTCGTCGTTTGATGATATATAAAATTGTAAAATACCTTTTTGAGGTAATCTATCATCATTGAATCTTTCTTTGTCAAAATTTATTTGAGCTAATAAATTTAATTTTTCGCCCTTACTATCTGTTGGGAATTCTTTTGAAAAATCCCAGTATGGAATTCCTCCAAATTTACTATCATAAATTGATAGATTATCCATTTTTTCTTTTTTTATTTTGTATGATTTTATGCAAGTTTCATTTTTAATAGCTTCATAGATTTCTTCTATTGTCATATGATACCTCCTGTTTTAATTATTTTCAATAATTTTAATTTCTTCTGTTTTATTCATAAAATTGTTGTTCTCCGTGTTTACTGTTTCTTTAGATTTTTACTCTTTTGCTCCATGTTGCACTATAATTTCAATATTATTAAATAATTCTGCTATTTTTCTTTTCACTACTTTTTCAATAAATTCATTACAAATTTGAGGTTCTTTAAAAAGAAATCCTATTCTTATTTCTATAGTATTGACTTTAGGTAGTTCATCTAATCTATATTTTTCTCTTACTTGTTCAATATATTCTAAATATTGTTTTGTATCTATATATCTAAGATAACTATTAATTTTAGATTGCAATAAATACATATGTCTATTTATATCTGACCAATCCATACCATCTGATATAAGCATCAATAAAATTTTTCTGTCTTTTTCATATGCTATTGAATCAATGGTTTCTGTATTTTCTATATTTAATTTTTCATTATCCATAATTATTCTCCTTTTATCAAATTCTTAATTTCATTTTTCCAATCAATAAAAGCCCCTGCACAACCTAATTCTGTATCTTCAAGATTATCATAGCAATAATCAGAATCAAAGCTTTTTATATTTACATCATATACCAACTTGTATTGAATTGGAGCTTTTCTATTATATTCATTACACAAATCAGCTATTTTTTCAGTATCATCCATTCCCAAATCAAAAACTTGATTTATTATATCATCAGATACTCCTAGTTCGTTAAAGGATACAATTTGTGAATTATATTCAAAAAATGTATTAAAAAATGTCTTATGTTCATCACAAAAGGCATATATATATACTTTATCCACTTTTATATTTACATCTTCAAGAGCCTCTAAACAAAGTGCTACCATTCCTGTTTGTATTTCCATAAACTCATCATCAAAAACTTTTTCCATTTATCTTTCTTCCTCTCTTTTGATAATTTCTTTATATTCCTCGTCTGTTAATATTTTTCCCCATAATCCATAATGCAATTCTTCAAATCCTGCTTTATACATAGTTTCATTATCTGGAGATGAGATATAATACAACGTTGGCTTATCTTCTCCATTCGCTCTATAAGTTCCAAGTCTGCACAGAACACCCTTATAATTTATTTCCATAATTACCATATCCTTTCTTGGAATATTCTAAATTAGTACATATTTCTTTATTCTTTATGTAATAATATCTTGATATTTTATCATATTTTCCAAAAAGTTCTTTCCAACAATATATTGTTCTAACATAAACTTAACATGAATGCTTGTATAATAATGTTAAGTTATATCTATTAACATTTTATCTTTAAATCTTCCTTGATTATCTATCAGCATTATAACACAAAATTATAAAATTTACTGCTAAAATACAGATTATTCAATTTATTTTTTATTATGCTCATATGAACTTGTAAAAGCAAAAAAATTAAAAAGCATTGCTTTCTAATTTTCAAAAAGATTATTATAAAATTTTTAGATAATTTTTTATAATTCTTTTTCTAAATTTAAAATTTCATTTTCCAAATTTAACTCAAATAAAATTATCTCTTTTTTCTCTCGCTTACCTCGTCTTGCTTTTTTATGGCTTTTAAGTAATTTTTCAAAAGATACTGCATTATCATAGACATTTCTAATTGTTATAGGCATTTTTATTGACTCCTAACGATTTTATCAATCCTCCTAAAATTTTACCAATTTCAGAAAGTAATTCATTACTATATTTATATTTCTTCATATCTATCCATTTATTATTATACATTATTCGTATGCAAATTCTTTGATAATATATATGACTATGTACAACATTAAATAAGTTCTAATCTTTTTCTTTTTTCAACTTTACTTGATAAAAGAATATATTTTAACATTTCGTACATGCTTGTTTTTATTTCTGTTCCAATGCTAAATTTTTCAGTTTTTGGCAATTTTATTAATATTGTTAACATGTATTCTATATATTTCTCTATTTTAGGTATAATTACTAATTCATTTTTACTCATTTTACTTTTCCCTTTTCTATGATTTTTTTATATTTTAATTATATATTATTATTTTTTAATTTTTTACTCTATATAACGAAATAGAGCCCCCTAAATTAGAGAGCTCTATCGTTCAGGTGCAGTATCAGTGGACAGTGCTACTT
>CAKPLV010000137.1 GCA_934167735.1 uncultured Clostridia bacterium
CTTCATTTATTTGGTCTGCTACCATTTTTGGTGTTATTCCTGCTGTACTTCCATTATTCTTTGATATTACACTTCCAATTGCAACTGTTACAAGTTCTTCTACTCTTGCTTGTTCAGTCTTATCTTTTGCATTTTTTGCTTGGCTTATTATTCCATTTTCTCCTGTTAACATTGCTATACTTATTCCTGCTAGTATTAGTAGTACTACTATTGTTACTACTAATGCTATTAGTGTTATTCCTTTTTCTTTTCTCATGTATTTCCTCCATTTTTATGGTTCTACTACTATGTTTGTTAAATCACTTCTTCTTGCTAATACCCATTCTTTCATTGCATCTGTGCTTACATATATTTTTGTGTTTGTTGGTATTTCATCAAATATTCTTTTATATTCAGTCGCTTTAGTTACATTAAAATTCTTTAAATTTAATTCGGTTAGTTTTGTACAACTTTCAAACATTCCTGTAAAAATGCTTCCATCAAGACAAAATTTAGTTACATTACTTGTATCAAAATTACTTATATCTAATTCTGTTAAAGACGAAGAACCACAAAACATACCTTCCATATTTGTTACTTTACTTGTATTAAATTTACTTACATCTATATTAGTTAATTTTGAACAATACCAAAACATCTCACTTATATTTGTGACATTGCTTGTGTCAAAATTACTTACATTCAAACTTGCTAATTCAAAACAAGTTCTAAACATATGACTCATATTTATAACTTTACTTGTATCAAATCCACTTACATCTATACTGGTTAATTTTGAACAATTACTAAACATGTAATTCATGTCCGTCACTTTACTTGTATCAAACTTGCTTACATTTAGTGAAGTAAGTTTTGAACAACCATTAAACATATAACTCATATCTGTTACTTTACTTGTATCAAATCCACTTACATCTATACTTGTTAAGTTTGAACAACCATTAAACATACTACAAGTCTTTATTACTTTACTTGTATTAAATTTACTTACATCTATACTTGTTAAATTTGAACAATTACCAAACATAGCATTCATGTCCATCACTTTACTTGTATCAAACTTGCTTACATTTAGTGAAGTAAGTTTGAAACAACTACAAAACATATAATCCATTTTCATTACGTTATGGGTATCAAATCCACTTACATCTATACTTGTTAAGTTTTTACACCATCCAAACATCTCGGTCATCTCTTTAACATTGCTCGTATTAAATCCACTTACATCTAGATTCGACAAATTTGAACAGCCAAAAAACATATAACTCATTGTTGTTACCTTATATGTATTAAATCCACTTAAGTTTAATGTTGTTAATTTAGAACACCCAGAAAACATTTGAAGCATATCTGTTACATTACTTGTATCAAATTTGCTTAAATCTAAGTTTGTCAAATTTGCACTATCCATAAACATATCTCTCATAGTTATTACATTACTTGTATCAAATTTAGTTAAATCTAAGTTTGTCAAATTTGTACTATAAAACATTCTACTCATACTTGTTACATTGCTTGTATCAAGATTATTTAATCCTTCTATTTTAGTTTCGGTATTTATTCCATATCCTATATAGTTAAATAAAAAGCTTGAATTTGGATTTGCTTTTATAACCACTGTTGAACCAATTGTTACATTATATGCTGTTGTTCCATCTACATCTTCTTCTGTGTACCATGCTAAAATTGAGCCTTTTTGATTTGCAGAAACATCCCAACAATTACTTTCGTCTAATGTATGTCCATCTAATGTTGTTTGAAATTTTACACTTTTTATTAAATTTCTTTGTAATTTACTGTTTCCTAAAAAAGGTGCTGTACTAGAATATTCATTTGAACATACAACTAATGTTGTATCTTCTTTTATTGCATATTCTCCAAATGTTTTTCCTACTACATCATCATCAATTATTGCTTTTACCCATAAATAATAGTTTCCTGCTCCTGATTTATCACTAACAGCTATTGTTTCTCTTTTCATTTTATCATCAGATACTGTTACAGAACTTGCTGTTACAAATTCGCTTTCACTTGGTTCTATTGTTTTGCTTGTACTCCAAGCATATCTTATTGTCATACTATCAACTGGTAAATATGTTGTTACTTTTATTCCAACTTGTTGCACAAATTCTGGTGTTAGATTTTTCTCTTTGTCTGCTGTTATTGTTATTTTGTTTGCAAGATCTTTTATTGTTCCTATATATTTTGTATCTCCATCTTTTGTTACTTCATAATATCTTCCTGATCTTTCAAACTTTACTAAAAACACATCTCCTGCATCACTTACAGTTGTTTCTCCTTTTCCTGTATAACCATCTAATTCTGCTTGTAAGTCTTCTTGTGTTAGTTTTCTATTTCTATTTTTATTCATAGCTTGTACAACAGATACATCTACAGCTTCTTTTTCTGAATTAATTTCAGCTCCTGTTTTAGCTTCTCCTGCTCGTTTTATTATACTGTTATCTCCTGTTAATGCACCTATTGATATTGACGCTATTATCATTAGTACAACTATTGTTATAATTAATGCTATTAATGTTATTCCTTTTTCTTTTTTCATATGTTTCCTCCTACTTACAAAATAAAGCAATATAAACCATATCTTTTGATATGATTCATATTGCTTTTTTATATTTATATTGGTTAAATTTTAGATTTTTAGAAGTTTTCATTTTTTCTATTACTCCTTATTTTCTCATAAGTTTATTCATCTTAATTTTACCAATACACAATAATATTGTCAATATTTTTTTCTATAAAACAACCCATAAAATAACTAATAATCCTATTATTACTCTATAAATTGCAAATACTTTGAAACTTCCTTTTTTCAAATATTCAAGTAAGAATTTTATAACTATAATTCCAACAATAAAACTTGTTAATACTCCTAAAATAAATGCTATTACTCCTGTTGTTGTTGCCATTTGTAAATATTCTATAAAATCTCCTAATTTAAATACTGTAGCAGCAAATACTATTGGTGTTGAAAGCATGAATGAATATTTTGCAGCAGATTCTCTTGAAATTCCCATTGCTCTTGCTGTTGTCATTGTAACACCTGAACGAGATACACCTGGTATAAATGCTAATGCTTGAGAAAGTCCTATTAAAAATGTTTGTTTAAATGTCATATTTTCATATTCTGTTTTTGATGGTGATTTTTTATCAACTATATATAATACAATTCCCATAACAATAAGTGCTATTGCTATAATCATTGGTTTTGTTAAAATATCTTGTGCATATTTGTCTAATATAAATCCAATTGCTCCTCCTGGAATTGTTGCTGCTACTATGTACCAGAACATTCTGCCATCAACAGAATCTTCTTTTTTTACAACTTTTTTGAATCCTCCAATTATAAGATTGATCCAATCTTTAAAGAAAAATATTCCTATTGCAAGTAATGTTCCAAAATGTAATGCTACATCAAAACTGTCTGGAACACTCCAATTAAATATTTGTGGTATTAATGTTAAATGTGCTGAACTTGAAATTGGTAATAGTTC
>CAKPLV010000138.1 GCA_934167735.1 uncultured Clostridia bacterium
TTTAAGAATATTGCAAATGTATTATCTATTGCAAATTCTCTTTTTTCCATTGGAATTGCCATTGCTTCTTTTTTAACCATCATTCCTGCTTCACTTTTTATTTTTCCACCTGTTTTATCAAGTTCAAATTTTATTGTTTGTATTGCTTTTTCAATTTTATATAAGTCTCCATTTGAAAATAAAAATGGTTTGTTTTGAATTTCTGTGAATTCTGTTTTTTCATTTATTTTTATGTTTGGAATTTTTAATAATTCTCCTTCTTCCAAGTTTTTATTTCCTTTGTATGAATTTTCTTGTTCTTTGATTTTTTGATATATTTCATTAAAGGTATTTCCTTCTGGATTTTTACAAAGTATAACTTCATCTTCTTGTTTTGTTTTTAATTTAATTGCAAAATCGTCTTTTGAATTATAATATAAAACATCTACTTGATTTCGTAATTCTTCATTTTTATTGCTACTTTTTATTCCAAAATATTTTATATTTTTATAATTTCCAAATTCTCCATTTTCTAATTCTTCAAATGCTTTTTCAAATTTAAATTCTTTTTTTAACATTGCATATAAGAAATAATCTTCTGGATCTCTATTTTCCCATGAAAAATCATCTAATATATCACTTGTTTCATTGAATTTTTCTTTTATTGCTTTTTCTATTTTATCTTTTAAAGCTAAAGATGGTGTATCAACTACTTTATAATAATATTTGTCTGTTAAATCTTCTGCTTTAAATGTTTCTTTATTTAGGTTTTCTACAACTTTTAATTGTGGTGTAAATACAATGTCTTTTTTTGCTAAATTATTTTTTAGATCATTCCATATTAATTGGAATGTTCCACACCAAATTGAATTGTCTTTGATTTCATCATCTAAAGTTAATACTACATTTTCTTTGTTTATAATTTCTGCATCTGTTTGATAATATATTATATATAATTCATTATTATTTTCTGTATCTGAATTTTTCAAATATATTTCTTTTGTTCCGTCTATTTCATTTGTTACTAGAGTTGAAAATTGTTGGTATTTGTATGTTCTATCTTCTTCACTTGAAAATTTATCTCGAGTCCAATCAAGACATGTATCAAAAATATTATTTCCTTTAAAATTAATTTCTGTTATTAGCATATCTCCTTCAATAGTAAAATTTATAGATCTTATAGAATCTGCAATGTTGTTATTAACATTATTTAAAAAATTTTCTAAAACATCTTCATTGTATACTTTGCTTCCATGAACTGATATAACACAATTATCTTTTATTGCATCTTCTATACTATAATCTTGTGGAAGTTCTTCAATTTTTGTTTTATAACTCAATACTTTAGGTTGTACACTTGGATTTTCATTTTCTTCTGTATTATTTATTTCTTTATATTTTATTACATAAAATATCGCACATAAAATTAATACTACTGCAAGTACTCCTATTATTATTTTGGTTTTTTTACTCATATATATCACCTTTTTACCTTTCTATAATTTAGACGATTTTTTCTTTCTTTTTAGTTGGCGTTTTGTAAAAATTATTGAAAAAATTATTGTTATTATTAAAAATATTGCTGATATACTTAAGAGTCCAACTCCATAATAATTTAATTTCTTTTCTTGCTTTGTGTTTATAATAACTGTTTCTTCAGTTACATTTTCCATATTACTTTCTTTATCTTGAAATCCCTCGTTGTATTCTGTTTTTGCATTATCATTTTCTGTTTTATTTTCATCCTTAGTTTCTGATTTATTTTCTATTATTTCAATATTCTTTTTTGTATATAATGTTTTTATTCCAATTATAAATGCAATGATTGCTCCACCTAAATTACTTAACAAAATTTTTAATGTATTTATTGATTTGTAGTATCTCCATTTTATAGTACTTGTCGGCTCATTTAATAATTTACTTATATCTTCAAAAGAAATGTTTGATATTAATTTTAATGAAATTATTTGCTTTTCTTTAGTACTTAATCCACTTATTAAATGATTGAATTGTTCCAAGTCTATTATTTCATTAATTTCATTGTTTGAATCTTCTATTTCATAGATTTCTTCTATATTAACGTTATTATCTTTTTTTCTAAGTAATGTTATAACTTCATTTTTGGTTACACTATATAACCAACTTGCAACCTTATCTGTTGGTAATTTTTCTTTATCTATTTTATATATTTTTGTAAATACTGTTTGAACAACATCTTCAGAATCTTCTTTATTTTTTAATATTCCAAAAGATATGCTATATATTAGCCATTTGTATTGTAAATAAAATTTTTCATATATTTCTTTATTGTTATTTTCTTTTAGTTCTGAAAAAATTTTTTCCAATTCTTTTTCATTAATTTTCTTCATTTTCATTTTTTCCTGTTCTATCTTTTAAATATACTTTTATTTGCTTTATTATATGTGGTATATTATAGTTTCCTGCAAATTTATTATTATCTAATAGTTCTTCATTTATGATTACCCATTCTAATTTGTTTTTTTCTTCTACTAAATCTACTTCATGTTTTAATATTCCATAATAAACTTGCAAATTGTTTTCATATTTAAAATAATTCAAATCCATGAAGTGGTCTAATTGTATATCTTTGCTTGATATTCCTGTTTCTTCAAATAACTCTCTATATGCTGCTTCATCATTAGTTTCTCCTGCTTCGACTTTTCCTCCTACAAAGTTGTACATTCCTTTAAATGGCTCTTTTGCTCTGATACAAAAAAGTACTTTGTCTTGTTTTCTGTTAAATACCACGATTATATTTAATTTTCTCATTTTCTGCTCCTTATTTTTTATTTCTTATATTTTTTATACCATATGTTTTTTTAGTATTCAATCTTTTTTTATAAGATGTTTTTTACTTTTTTCACATTTTTTGGAGATGATTTTTCGTCTTTTTTCACAAATTTTGGAGTTTGTTGAATTTGTATTTTCTCAAAAAGAAAAAATACTATCTAGTTGCTAATATAAGCTAGATAGTATTATTCACTTTTTTACCATTGTTTATCATCATATGGTGTTGATTCTACTCCATCTTTTTGAAGTCTACTAACCATTTTATCTAATTTTGGTTTCCATATATTTTTAAACCAATTATATTTACCAAATAATTTTACAATTGTTGGACTTATTGCATAATATGTATGTATAAATGCTCTTCCATGCCATGTCTTTGCAAGAATATTGTCACGATACCTTCTTAAAGTCCATACTTGTGGACAATTATAAGAACCATATACACATGTAGCAACATAACAGCCAGCTTGATATCCTGTTCTTTGTATATCATCAATTTTCCGCTCAGGATCTAAGTTTCTTGTCTTTTCAGCATATTTATCATAAATAGCAACATAATTAGCTCTATATTGATCACTAATCCATGATTTTAAATATGTATCTAAATTTTTATATGATCTGATTTCACAAATAGCAACACAACATGTAATTATTAAATCATATGCAGATAGTAAAACATCTTTTTTAGATTCATTTGAAGC
>CAKPLV010000139.1 GCA_934167735.1 uncultured Clostridia bacterium
TAACTGAAACCTCCTTTAATGTATAGCATAAAAGCGACATAAAGTCGCTTCCTTATGCTCTTTTATTCGTTATTAAATGCAATTAATATATTACTTTAATTTTCCATTTTTGTCAAGTCTTTTACTAATTTTTTAACAAGTCTTTTCCGTTTTTCATGTAATCTATTCCTGAGAAAACAGTAGCTATTACTGATATTATCATTAATATTGTTGCTATTAAGTTTAATCCCAAGTCAACTCCTGTAAGTGTTCCTTTAAAACATTCTGCAAATGGATTTGAATCAAACATTACTAATATTATAGCAATCATTTGTGTTACTGTTTTTAATTTTCCCCATATTGATGCAGCTATTACTTTGCCACCTTTTTCAACAGCAACTAATCTATATCCTGATACTAAAAATTCTCTTGCTAATACAATTATTGGAATCCATGCTGGTATTTTTCCAAGTTCTACAAGTAATACCATTGCAGTTAAAACTAATATTTTATCTGCAAGTGGGTCTAAGAATTTTCCAAATGTTGTTACTTGATTTCTTGAACGTGCTATATATCCATCTAATTTGTCTGTTATTGATGCAACTATAAATATAAGTTCCATCCAAAAATATGTGTATGGTAATCCGAAAAAGTCTCCTTGTAAATTAAGATATGGTATTATAACCATAATTGGTACTAATATTATTCTAAATATTGTTAATTTATTTGCTAAATTCATCTAATTTTGAGCTCCTTTTAATATTTCTATAGCTTTTTGCAATTGTGTGTCTTGATCTTTTGTAACTGTTAATGGATTTTTAACTGTTTCAGGTAATTCCACAACTTCATTTGGCTCTATTCCTATTTTGTTTATTTGTGTTCTGTTTGGTGTGTAATATTCTTCAACAGTAACTTTTAATCCTGCTCCTGAACGTAATGATAATATTTGTTGAATTACACCTTTTCCATATGTTTTTGTTCCAACAATTGTTGCTTTTCCTAAATCTTTTAATGCTCCAGATAATATTTCTGATGCACTTGCTGTATTTCCATTTACTAATACAACAATTGGCATATTTATTATTGGATCTTCTTTTGCTTTTTCTATTTCTTCTTTTTTGTTTTTGTCTAATGTTATTAATAGATCACTATCTTTTGGTGCTATATAATCAGCTATTTTTAATGCTTCATTTACAAGTCCACCACCATTATTTCTTAAATCTATTATTAATGATGTTATTCCTTGTGATTTTAATTCTTCAAATTTTGCTTTGAAATCTTCTGCAGTTCCTTCATCAAAACTTGATACTTCAAGATATCCAATATTATTTTCTAATGTTGTACTTTTATCTTCAATTTTTTCAGAAACAACTGGGTTTGTGCTTATTTTTCTTCTTGTGATTTCAAATGTAAGTGTTTGATCTCCTCTACGAATTTCTAGTGTTACCTTTGTTCCTTCTTCACCTTTTATTTTGTTTGCAGCTGGTGTCATATCATCTGCTGTGTATTCGATTCCATCAACTTTTATTATTGAATCTCCTGGTAAAATTCCAGCTTCATCTGCAGGGCTTTCTTTTATTGGTGATAATACATCTATTGTATTTTTTTCTGTATTTTTAGTCATGTAAATTCCAATTCCAACATAATTTCCTGTAATTTGTTGTGTATATTCTTCCATTTGTTTTGCTGGTATATATTCTGTATATGGATCTCCAAGTGATTCAATATATCCTTCAATTGCTCCATCTATAGCATCTTGTTCATTTACATCATATAGATAATATTTATCTATTATATTTTCTATGTTTTTTAGAGATGCAGTTACATTGTCTGCATCTGATGAACCTCCAATTATTGAAGCAATTGTTTCTGTACCTGTTCCTAAATCGAATTTATTTGCAATATATGCTGTTGTAAGTATTGATGTTATAAACATTGTAACTGCAACTAACATAATTGATCTATATAATCTTTGTCTTTTCTTGTATTTTTCTTCTTCCATTGTTTGTTTACCCTTCTTTTAATTTTATAAATAATTTAATGGATTTAGTCTTGAGTCTTGACCATATCCTGTTGCTGAACGGCTGTAATTATATGGTGATTTTCTCACTTCAAAATGTAAGTGTGGTCCTGATGAATTTCCTGTGTTTCCACTTAACATTATTTTTTGTCCTTGTTTAACTTTATCTCCTGGTTTTACACATATTGATCCATATGTACCGTGTCCATATATTGTTTGTAATCCATTTGGATGTTCTATTATTACATATGTACCATAACTTCCTGATAAGTTTGCTGTTGTAAGCACTACTCCATCAGCTGCTGCTTTAACAGTTGAACCTGTTGAAACTGCATAATCTATTCCTCCATGGAATCTTCTATCTGAATAATATCCTTTACAACTTATTGTTGCTCCAGATACTGGTGTGATGAAATATCCTGAACCAGCTGGTGTTGTGTTTCCATTTTTACGCATTTCTTCTAGTTCTTTTTCATATCTTTTTCTTGCTGCTTCAATATCTTTTGCAATTTGTTTGTTAGCTGATTCTAATTCTTCAATTTCTTTTTGAATTTCTTTTTCTTGAGCATTTAATTGTGATACATATTTTTCTTTGTCTTTTTTCAAACTTTTTAATTCTACACTTTTTTGTTCTGATTGTGCTAATGATGTATTTAATTCATTTTTAGCACTTTCTAATTCGCTTTTTTCTTGTTCTATTTGAGCTTTTTGATCTTGTGTTTCTTTTATAAGTTTTTGATCATATGATAACAATTCTGATGCATAATAATATCTTGATAAGAAATCAGTGATACTTGTTGATGTTAGAAGAACATCTAAATATGATGTTTCTCCTGTTTCATACATTGCAACAACTCTTGCATCTAAAAGCTTTGTTTGTTCATTATATTCTTCTTCTTTTTGTTCTATGTCTCTCTCTTTTGATTTTATTTGAGCTTGTAAATCATTTATTTTGCTTTCTAATAAGTCTATTTCATCCTGAGAATCTGAAATTTTATCAATTAAATCTTCTACAGCTTTTAATGTATCTGATTTTTGAGCTTCAATTTCTTCTTGTTTCTTTTTTGCGTCATCAATTTTTTGATTATTTGCATTTTGTTGGTTTTGCAATTTTTGTTGTTCTGTTAATGCAAATACTTGAGTGTTTTGAAAAATTATTATTGCCGATATTGTGATTCCAATAATTTTAGCTAATGTTTTTTTCATTTTCATTTTTATCTACCTCTCTTTAGATTTTAATTATTTTCTTCTTCATCTTTTGATTCTGTAAAAAATGTTAATGGATTAACTGTTTCTCCATTTATTCTTATCTCAAAGTGCGCATGTGGTCCTGTTGAATATCCTGTTGATCCAACTTTTAAAATTGGTGTTCCTGAGCTAACTGCTTGCCCTAATTGAACTAGTATTTCATCTCCATGTGCATATAGTGTTTGTACACCTCCACCATG
>CAKPLV010000140.1 GCA_934167735.1 uncultured Clostridia bacterium
AAAGAAAAAGAAAACAAACCAGTTATTTTTTTGACAGCAAAAGATGAAGAAAAAGATATTGTACAAGGTCTTGATATGGGAGCAGATGATTATGTTACAAAACCATTTAGAATAAGAGAATTGATATCAAGAATAAAAAGTGTGTTACGAAGATATGGCAATGAAAAAACCAGTAAGATTGAATGTAATGGTATAACTGTAGATTTAGACAAAATGAAGGTTTATAAAAATGATAATGAAATTATTTTAACAAGTTTAGAATATAAAATACTTATTCTACTTGTTTCAAATAAAGATATATTAGTAACTAGAGAGCAAATACTTGATAAAATTTGGGATATAGCTGGAAATTTTGTAAATGATAACACATTAACTGTTTATATAAAAAGAATAAGAGAAAAAATAGATGATAAAGATGGTAAAATAATACAAACAGTTAGAGGAACAGGATATAGGATGGTAAGTAAATAATGAAAAAGAAAAAATTAATTTCAATTATAATTATAGCAGTATTATTTTGTATAGTGTTAAATTCAATTGTAATAAGCCAACTTCAAAATAAATATACTAGAGATAATTATTATATAATTGCAGATATTGTTGGAAAAATAAAAGAAAATTATCCAGATATTGATGAATCAGAAATCATAGAAATTTTAAATAAATCAGATGATTCTGTAAAACAAGGTCAAGAAATATTAAAAAAATATGGTTTTAATGAGCAAATATCTGTAACAGACACATTAGAGAAATATCAGACATCAATAATAACAGTAAATACATTAAGTCTTATAATATTTTGCATAATAACAATAATAATTATTGATCAATATATAAAAAATAAGAATAAAGAGATAAAATCAATTATTAAATATTTAGAAGAAATAAATAATAGAAATTATAATTTGAAAATAGAAGAAAATAAAGATGATGAATTAAGCAATTTGAAAAATGAATTATATAAAATAACTATAATGTTAAAAGAACAAGCAGAAAGTTCATTAAATAATCAAAAAGCTCTTCAAACATCATTAGAAGATATTTCACATCAATTAAAAACACCATTAACATCTATATGTATAATGTTAGATAATATTCAAGAAAATCCTGATATGGATAATCAAACAAGACAAACATTTATACATGAAATAATAAAACAAACAGAATGGATAAATTGGTTAATAATTTCTTTATTAAAAATGTCAAAACTTGATGCAAATACGGTACAATTCGCAAAAGACACAATAAATGTTGAAGATCTAATAAATGAAGTTGTTCCTAAACTTTCTATACCAATAGATATCAAACAACTAAAAATTATAATAAAAGGAAATGATGCTCAATTTATAGGAGATTATAATTGGCAATTAGAAGCAATAACAAATGTTGTTAAAAATTGTATTGAACATACAGATGAGCATAAAAATATTTATATAAATTATGAAGAAAATAATTTTTATACAAAAATAATAATAAAAGATGAAGGATGTGGAATTTGTAAAAAAGATTTAAAACATATTTTTGAAAGATTTTATAAAGGAAAAAATTCATCTGAAAATAGTGTAGGAATAGGCCTTGCATTGGCTAAAACTATAATAGAAAAAGGTGGAGGATATATAAATTGTCAGTCTATAGAAAATAAAGGAACAACCTTTGAAATCAAGTATTTAAAGCAATAAAATAAATTAATTAGAAAGAGTGGTCAGAATATTGACAAGATTTCTTTAATATGATAATCTAGTATCGAAAACCAGATTACTAAAGGAGAAAAATATGAGTAGAGAAAGATATTTTGAAGCAACAGAATTTAAAACTATAAAAGAAATAATTTATAATTCTGCTGATGTATATGGAAATAATACAGCATTTATATTAAAACATAAAGATGGCAAAGATATTACATATGAAAATAAAACATATAAAGATTTATTAGATGATGTAAATTCATTTGGAACAGAATTATATGAACTTGGATATGAAAACAAGAGAATAGCAATTGTCGGAAGAAATAGATATGAATGGGTTGTTACACATTTAGCTAATTTATTAGGAGGAATGGTATCAGTACCACTTGATAAAGAATTACAAGTAGACGAATTAGAAAGTTGTTTAATAAGAAGTAAAGCAGATATAGTAGTATTTGATGAAAAATATATAGATAATATTGAGGAAATAAAAAGAAGAGGAAATACAAATTTATGTGATTATATTTGTATGAGTAATTTGAATGGATATAAAAACTTCTGGGATCTTAAAGATAAAGGAGAAAAACTTCTAAAAGAACAACAAAGAAAAGAATTTAAAAGTGCAGAAATAGATCCTTATAAAATGTCTATATTATTATTTACATCTGGAACTACATCAAAATCAAAAGCAGTAATGTTATCACAATGGAATATTGCGTCAAATGTATATGCAATGTTACTTGTTGAAAAATTTTTACCAACAGATGTTAATCTTGCATTTTTACCATTTCATCATATATTTGGTTCAACAGAAATGATAGTTATGCTTGCATCAGGATTAGCAACAGCATTCCCAGATGGACTAAGATATGTTGCACAAAACTTAAAAGAATATAAAATATCATTATTTGTTGGAGTTCCACTTTTAGTTGAAGCAATATATAGAAATATTGAAAAAGAAATTGAAAAACAAGGTAAAACAAAATTAATAGAAAGAGCTAAAAAAATTAGTAATGTACTATTAAAATTACATATAGATGTTAGAAAAAAACTATTCAAACCTGTTTTAGATGCATTAGGTGGAAATATGAGATTCATAATTTCAGGTGGTGCACCATTAGATAAAAAGGTTGCAAAAGGATTTAATGACATTGGAATAGAACTTGTACAAGGATATGGTTTAACAGAAACAGCACCTGTAATTGCAGCAGAAAATCATAAAAAGAAAAAGAGTGGTTCTATAGGATTTCCAATGGATAATGTAGAATTAGAAATTGTAAATAAAGATGAAAACGGAATAGGTGAACTTCGTGTTAAAGGTCCAAATGTAATGCTTGGATATTATGAAAATGAAGAAGAAACTAAAAAAGTAATTAAAGATGGCTGGTTCTATACAGGAGACTTAGGATATATTGATTCAGAAGGATTTATTTTCCTTACTGGAAGACAAAAAGATATGATAGTATTAAAAAATGGTAAAAAAGTATTTCCAGAAGAACTTGAAACATTAATAAATAGATTAGAATTAGTAAAAGAATCTATTGTATTTGGTATGCCAGATGAAAAAGATAAAAATGATTTAAAACTTTCTGTAAAAATCGTATATGATACAAATGTAGCAAAAGAAAAATATCCAGATTGTTCAGAAGAAGATTTGAAAAAAATTATATGGGAACAAATTAAAGAAATAAATAAAACATTCCCACCATATAAATACATTAAAAATATGATTTTAACAGATCAAGAC
>CAKPLV010000141.1 GCA_934167735.1 uncultured Clostridia bacterium
GGTATATGCACCTCTATGTGGGTTTGCATTATTATTTTCATAAAAATCTTCAACAGCTTTTATAACTTGTATTGGTTTTTGAGTTGTTGCACCACTATCTAAATAGCTGATATTTCTGTTTTCGAATAACGGAAAATCTTTTTTTATTTCTTCAACTTCCATTTGAATAACCCTTTCTATTAATCTAATCTATTATCTATTTCTGTAATTACTATTTCTTTTAATTGTTCATCTTTAATTCTTTCAAGAATTTTGTTAAATCTTGATTTTACTATTAATTTTACAGCGTCTTTATAATCTATTCCTCTTGACATTATATAAAATAATTCTTTTTCATCAACTTTACCAGAAGCTGTTGAGTGATTTCCTTCAACATCTTCTTCAGTACATAAAAGCATTGGTAATGCTATTGATTTTGCTTTATCTGATAATAGCATACAATATTCATTTTCATTTCCTTTTGATTTTTTTGAACCTTTTTTAAAATCAATTGTTCCTTTGAAATTTTTCTTTGCTGAATCTTTTAAAGCTCCTTGTACATCAATATCTATAAAAGATTTTTTGCCTCTTAGTTCACCTATATAATTTATATCTTTTATTTGATTTTCTTTTCCTAAATATATTGTTTTTAAATCATTTTGAGCATTTTCTCCAATTATATTAGAATAGTAATTTGAAATACTCTTATTTGCCCCAATATCTATTATTGTAAAATTAACAATACTGTTTTCATTTATTTCATTTTCAATTGCTTCAAAATTATCTGAATTGTCATTTAATAAATTAATTATTGTTACATTTATTTTTGCGTTTTTGTTTGCAATTACTCTAATTATTCCATTATGATAACATTTTTGCTCTGTTTTTGAATTGTATTCTATATAGACATCTGTGTCTCCATTTGCAACAATTTCAATTAAATTTTGTAATTGAGTATTATCTTCATCAAAATTATAAGTTATTTTTACAGTTTCTTTTGATTCAGGAGTAATTAATTTTAATTTATTATTTGAATTATTAAAAACATTATTTTCTAATAATTCACCATTTCCATAAGTTAATTTAAAATTAGATACATTTGAATCTATTTGAGTGTTTTCTGCATATATAGAATAATTTTCAAATTCATGTACATTTTGAGGAATTTCCATTTGGTCAATTTTTATATTGTTTATACCAAAATTTCTTGCTGTTCTTACTGGTGTTTCATTTACTTTTATTTTATCCATTATCCAATTGCCCCCTCTAATTCTAAATTTATTAAATTATTCATTTCAACTGCATATTCTACTGGCAATTCTTTTGAAATTGGATATGCAAATCCTCTTACAATCATTGCTTTTGCATCTTCTTCTGATAGTCCTCTTGACATTAAATAGAATATTTCTTTATCACTAATTTTTCCGATTTTTGCCTCATGTGAAAATTCAACTTCATCTGTTCTAATATCATTTACTGGTATTGTGTCAGATCTTGAAATATCATCTAACATTAAAGATTCACAACTTACACTACATTTTGAATTTTTTGCATTTTCGTTTATTCTTACTAATGCTCTATAAGTACATGCTCCACCATCTTTTGATATTGATTTTGAATTTACAACAGATGATGTGTTTGGTGCATTATGAATAACTTTAAATCCTGTATCTAGGTCTTGTCCACCACCTGCAAATGTAATTCCTGTATATTCTGTTTTTGCTCCTTCTCCATTTAAAATACTCATTGGATATAACATTGATACTTTTGACCCAAATGATCCTGTTACCCAATCTATTTGAGCATTTTTTCCAACTATTGCTTTTTTTGTATTAAGATTCATCATATTTTTTGACCAGTTTTCAATTGTTGAATATCTTAAATAGCTATTATCTTTTACATATAACTCTACACATCCTGCATGTAGATTTACTTTATTATATTTAGGTGCTGAACATCCTTCTATAAAGTGTAAACTAGCTCCTTCATCAACAATTATAAGTGTATGTTCAAATTGTCCTGATTCTGGTGAGTTTAGTCTAAAATATGATTGTAATGGAATATCTAATTTTACTCCTTTTGGGACATAGACAAATGATCCTCCAGACCAAACTGCTGCATGTAGTGCCACGAATTTATGATCACTTATTGGTACACATTTCATAAAATGTTCTTTTACTATTTCTGGATAATCTCTAACAGCTGATTCCATGTCTGTATATATTACACCTTGTTTTATTAAATCTTCTTTCATGCTATGATATACTACTTCTGAATCATATTGTGCTCCAACTCCTGCAAGTGATTTTTTCTCTGCATCTGGAATTCCTAATTTATCAAATGTGTTTTTTATTTCTTCTGGAACATCTTCCCAAGAATCACTCAAATTTGTTTTTGGTTTTACATATGTTGCAATTTCATCCATTTTTAGTTCTGATAAATCTGGTCCCCATGTTGGAAGTTCTAATTTATTATACATTTCTAATGCTTTTAATCTTATTTCTAGCATCCATTCTGGCTCGTTTTTTCTTTTTGAAATTTCTCTTACTATTTCTTCGTTTAAGCCTTTTTGCATTTTGAACTCATAATTATCTTCATTTTTTATGTCATATATATTTCTGTTTATATCTTCTACTTGAGTTTTCACTTTTTACCTCCGTTACATTTTATATTGAGCATATCCATTTTCATCAATTTCTTTTGCTAATTCTGCTGTTCCTGTTTTTACAATTTTTCCATTTACTAATACATGTACATAATCTACTTTTAAATGATCTAATATTCTTGTATTATGTGTTATTATTAATACAGCATTTTGCTCGTTTTTGTACATTTCTATTCCTTTTGATACTGTTTTTATTGCATCAACATCAAGTCCTGAATCTGTTTCATCTAATATTGCTAATTTAGGATTTAATACTAACATTTGAAGAATTTCATTTTTCTTTTTTTCTCCTCCTGAAAATCCTACATTAAGATTTCTTTCTATTAGCTTTGGATTCATACTTAATTCTTCCATATATTTTTTTACTTCATCTTTGAATTCAAAAATTTTTACAGGCTTATCTGTAATTTTATTTTTTGCATATTTCAAGAAATTTAGTGTCGATATTCCTGGTATTTCTTCTGGTGATTGAAATGACATAAATATTCCTTTTTTGGCAATTTTATCTGTTGTTAAGTCATTTATGTTTTCACCTTCAAAATCTATTTCACCTTGTATTTTTGTATATTCTTTATTATTTAGTATAACATTTGCAAGAGTTGATTTTCCTGCCCCATTTGGTCCCATTATAACATGAACTTCGCATTTGTTTATTTCTAGGTTAAGTCCTTTTATAATCTCTTTATCTCCTGCATTTACATGTAAGTCTTTTATTTCTAATAGTTTACTCATAATTGTATCTCCTTTTTTATATTTCATACTAATTCAGTAGGAATTATAG
>CAKPLV010000142.1 GCA_934167735.1 uncultured Clostridia bacterium
CAAAATGCAAATTTTAACTAAAATAGTAATTCCTTCAAATATTCCAACATTTTTTAATACACTAAAAGTAAATATTGGATTATCACTTGTTGGTGTTATTTCAGGAGAATTCTTAGTATCAAAAGGTGGATTGGGCTATTTAATTGTATATGGAGGTCAAGTGTTTCAATTAGATCTTGTAATGACAAGTGTAATAATTTTAGCAATTGTTGCAGCATTAATGTATGAAAGTATTGTATTGTTAGAAAAAAGGTTCACAAAAAATAATTAATTAACATAAACTATAGCAAAAGGAGGGTAAAATGAAAAACAAAGCGATAATTTATATAATTGCTATATTATTAATTATTTTGTGTATTGCAGGATTTATTTTAACAAGACCAACCAAAGAAAATAATACAGAATTGCAAACAATTCAATTAAATGAAGTTACAAGATCAGTGTTTTATGCACCACAATATGTTGCAATTTCAAATGGATTTTTTGAAGATGAAGGATTAAAATTAGAAATAACAACAGGCCAAGGAGCTGATAAGGTCATGACTGCAATTCTTGCAGGTCAAAGTGACATAGGACTTTGTGGGCCAGAAGCAGCAATATATGTATATAATGAAGGAAAAGAAGATTATATTGAAGTATTTGCACAATTAACTCAAAAAGATGGATCTTTTCTTGTTAGTAAAAATCCAACAGATAATTTTTCTTGGAATGATTTAAAAGGAAAAACTATTATACCAGGAAGAAAAGGTGGAGTTCCTTATATGACATTAGAATATGTTTTAAAGAAAAATGGAATTAATCCATCAACAGATTTAATATTAGATGATAGTATCAAATTTGATTTAATGGCAGGTGCTTTCACAGGTGGAAATGCTGATTATGTAACATTGTTTGAACCAACAGCATCTATGACAGAAGATGCAGGAAAAGGATATGTTGTTGCATCAGTTGGTGAAGAAGCAGGAGAAGTTCCATATACTGCATATTGTGCTAAAAAAAGTTACATCAAAGAAAATAGTGATACAATTCAAAAATTTACAAATGCAATATATAAAGGTGAACAATGGGTAAAAGAACATAGTGCAAAAGAAATAGCAGAGAAAATTCAAGAATTTTTCCCAAATACAACAGTAGAATCTTTAGAAACATCAGTTCAAAAATACAAAGATATTGATGCATGGAAAGATAATCCAGTGTTAGAAGAAAGTGCTTTTGACAGATTACAACTAATTATGACAGAAGCTGGCGAATTAACCAAAAAAGCACCATACGAAAAAATTATTAATAATTCTTTTGCTAAAAATGTATAGACATATAAAAAAATGTATAGTATAATATTAACATCTAGTATTCGATACTAGATGTTAATGTTTTATAAAAAGGAGAAAAGTTATGAAAAGAACAAAGTTAAAAGATAGAATATTACCAACTTATACAAAAGGTGAAGAAATATTTAATATGGTATCACACATAGTAGGAGGAGTTGCAGGAATAGTTACAATTGTATTATGCAGTATAATTGGGGCAATACATCATAATCCATATGGAGTTGTTAGTGGTGTTATATTTGGTGTATCAATGTTATTTTTATATACAATGTCAAGTATATATCATGGATTAAGTCCAAAATTAAAATCAAAAAAAGTATTCCAAATATTAGATCATTGTGCAATATTTGTATTAATTGCAGGTTCATATACACCATTTGCTTTATGTACATTAAGAGAATATTCAACAGCATTAGGATGGACAATCTTTGGACTTACATGGGGATTTGCATTACTTGGAATAACTTTAAATTCAATTGACTTAAAAAAATACAAAATCTTTTCAATGATATGTTATCTTGCAATGGGATGGTGTATAATTGTAAAAGCTAATTTATTACCATTATTATTAGGTACAGCAGGATTTGCAATGCTATTAATAGGTGGAGTAATTTATACTATTGGTGCCATATTATATGGTGTTGGCAAAAAATATAAATACATACATTCAATATTTCATTTATGTGTTTTCTTTGGAAACATGTTACATGTATTATGTGTTTTAATGTATGTTATATAAAAAAATAATAAAATTCGACAAAAATATCCTTCTTTTCATATTATATAATAAATATGTGAAAAGGAGGATATTTAATGTGGATTTAGAAAATAAAAGAATCGGATTTGTTATGACTGGATCTTTTTGTACATTTGCAAAAACAATTGAACAATTAAAAATAATAGCAAGCAATAATAAAATTATTCCAATTATGTCAGAAAATAGTTATACAATGGATACTAAATTTGGAAAAGCAAAAGATTTTATTGAAGAAATTGAAAATATAACTAATCATCAGGTTCTTCATACAATACAAGAAGTTGAACCACTAGGCCCAAAAGATATGCTAGATATTTTAATTGTTGCTCCAACTACAGGAAATACAATTGCCAAACTTGCAAATGATATAATTGACGATCCTGCAACAATGGCTGTAAATGCACATGTTTTATATTGGCAGTTTTTTGTATTGACAAATACCCCCTCAGGGTGTATAATTTCCTACGATAGATTTGGAGGTGATAAAATTTAAATGGATAATGAAAAATGCAATAAATGTATGAAATGCAGTAAATCAACACATAGAAGTGAAGAAGAAAAAAAGAAAATAATAAAAAGATTAAACATTATAGAAGGCCAAATCAGAGGCATAAAACAAATGATAGAAGATGACAGATATTGTGATGATGTATTAACACAAATGTCAGCAATTAATAAGTCGATAGAAAGCCTAGAAAATTCAATATTAGAAAGTCACATACGTAATTGTATTGCAAAAGAAATAAAAACAGGAAATTTAGATATAATAACAGAAGTTATGGAATTATTTAAAAGATTAAGATAAAGGAGAGAAATAAGATGAAAGAAATAAATTTAAAAATAGAAGGAATGCACTGTACAGGATGTTCAACAAGATTAGAGAAAGTATTAAACAATTTAGATGGTGTTAAAGAAGCACATGTAAGTTTAGAACAAAAAAATGCTCAAATTCAATATGATGAAAGTATTATTAGTATTCGAGAAATAAAAGAAGCAATTGAAGATGCAGGTTTTCAAGGAGAATAGTAAATGAAAAAAGTATTATTAAAAATTGATGGAATGACATGTAGTGCATGTTCATCAGGTTTGGAAAAATATTTGAACAAGCAAGATGGTATTAATAATGCAACTGTTAATCTAATAATGAATAATGCAAGTATTGAATATGATGAGAAAAAACTTAATATTGAACAAATAGAAAAATTTGTTGAAAAAGCAGGATTTTCGAGTTTAGGAATAGATAATTTTAAAAAAGAAGAAAAGAAAAAATCTAACGAAAAATATAAATTGATTGGTATTACAATTATATCATTAGTGGTTATATATATA